>CAZRJV010000067.1:0-6214 GCA_964600625.1 uncultured Acholeplasmataceae bacterium | reverse complement strand
GAAAGTGACATTCCTTCATCAATGTGTAACTTGCACATTTTCAACTTATCTTTCAAAGTTATTTTCATAAAAAATAGCTCCCAACTCTAGGTAGGTGGTTTAATTATACCTTCTCCAAGATTTGGAAGCTAATTCAATTTTGTTTGGAGCAGTCGACGGGAATCGAACCCGCACGATCAGCTTGGGAAGCTGAAGTTCTACCACTAAACTACGACTGCAGCACCGTTATTATAGTAATAAAACGTGCAACTTACAACACTTAAGAACAAAAAAAGCGGAAGTTTTCTTCCGCTTAATTTACCTGCTAAGTTTAAACTACTTAACGATTAACGAACCGACTAAGTGAATACCTGCATATTCACCTGTCGTTAAGAATTCATCATTACCTAAATAAGCACCCGCTTGCGCGATAACGGGGTTAATCGCCAAATTGAAATTTTCTTCATCCGCTGGTGCTTCACTTCCAGGAAAATCGATAATGTGTTCAATAACTAAGTTTTCAAGATCAATTAAATACGATTTGCTTGTACTAATTTCGTAATGAATTTCATAGCCTATTTCAACTTCTTCATTTTCAACAATTTTAAAGTTACTTATACTTGGATTAGCAACAACGATATTGTGATCTTCATCCATAATATCGAAATAACGATATGTAATTAAACTATTAACAATATCAATCACATCTTGTTCTTCGGATTTAGCATTTTCAATCATTTCCGTAATACTGTTTTGATTATCGAAGAATGGTTGATTATAGCGAAGCGAAATATCCGCTCCATCAATATTAACAATAACATCAATTAATGGTTTTTTATCCTTATCAACGAGTTCATCACCCGTTTCTGGATCACGGTAAATTTCGGCTTTGGCAACCGAAGCAATCGTATCTTCGCGAATTTCAGTTTCAAAGGGGATAATTTCTTCTTTTGTTCCACCTTCAGTTTTTACATAATTGAAAATAACCGAAGCATATAATCCGTTTTCCGTAATACCTTTATAAAGGTTATTGCCTTTATTAGCGTATAAATCATACCGTTCTTGGTCAAAGTCATAAACTTCTAACGCGACCGCCGCAAAGTTACCTTTACTGATGGAACTTTCACTAACTTCAAGAATGACTTCTTTTTGTTCGTAATAGTATCGTGGGACCGGATTATTACCCCCTGCTGCTTCACTTTGGAGTGTTTGATAATAAAGTTTACCACCAATTTCATCAAAGTTAGCTAGTTGAGCAAGCGTTAAAACATCAAAGCCACTAAATGACATTTCTTCAAACACGACTGAACCATCATGCGCAATTTGAATAACTTTATCATCTTTTAATGAAACACGACTTTGATTTTCTTTAGCAATGGCAACTGGTTTATCTTTTCCGGCAACATATTCAACAATTGGGACAAAGTAAACTTCAAGTTTATTGTCAATTACTTCATATTCAATATTACCGCCGACCTTCCGAACTTTGAAAGCTCGGTTGTTTGCGTCAAAATCCATTTTATTTGCGTAGTTATTAGCGTCAAAAAACGCATCACAACCGCTTAGCATTAAAACACTAGCTAAAAGCCCCGCTACAAAAGATTTTTTGTTTTTCATGGCTTGTCTATCCTCCGTATTTATCTAAGAACAATTAAATTATACCATTATTTTATTATATTTCTAGATTAAACTGCCGGTAAGAATAAATTATTATAGTGATTTTATTATTTTTAAATGTAGAACATTAAGAAAATAAAAAACTCTTCCGTTATGGGAAGAGATTTATGCATCATGGTGGGCACTGACGGGATCGAACCGCCGACCTTCTGTACGTCAAACAGATGCTCTCCCAGCTGAGCTAAATGCCCATGTGCGAGATATATTATAATAAACATTATGGCTATAATGCAAGCAATATTTATCAAAAATTCACTAAATCACATTATTAGTTCCTAATTAAATAAAAATTCCCCTTAATTTGCGTTAAACAAGGGGAATGAATCATTTTCTGGTGCCGACTAGAGGACTTGAACCCCCAACCTTTTGATTACGATTCAACTGCTCTACCAATTGAGCTAAGTCGGCGTGCTAATTAATACTAGTGAATAACTAATAATTTTGCAAGTAATATTTATCGATTTTTCGTGATGATGAAACATTGCTATTAATAGTTATATCTTAATTGCTATTAAAAGCAGAAAGCATAAACTAATGCTAGAAATGAGTTAAATGAAATGGAAGAAAAACTAATTACACCAAAAAAACCTGTGCGGCGGATCCAAACTAACGGCGAAGAAATCGCTAATACTGTTTCGCATGGTGTCTTGGCTTTATTAGGTTTAACCGCACTTATTTTATTAATTTTAAAAGATGATGACTCTTCTTCGCTAATAGGTGCGATTATTTATGGTACCTCATTATTTTTATTAGGGTTAATTTCGAGTTTATATCACGCCTTAGCAAAAACAAAAGCACTCGGTGTCATGCGAAGATTCGATCACATTTCAATTTTTTTCTTAATTGGTGGTACATACGCTCCGGTTTTATTAATGGTGCCTGCTTTAAAAACACCACTCTTTGGTATTGATGGCGCCTTAGCAAGCGGCTTAGTATTTTTAATAATTCAGTGGTCACTAATTCTTATTGGAATTATTTTTAAAGTGTTTTTTATTAATCGCTTTAAACATCTCCACTATATTATTTATTTATTACTTGGCTGGGGAGCGTTGTTATTTATTAAAGATTTATATTTATATAGCCAAATGGCCTTTTGGCTAATTCTAGCGGGTGGGGCAACATATAGTTTAGGTGTTATCTTTTATACAAAGTCGAGTAAATATCGCTACTTTCATTTTATTTGGCATCTATTTGTCGCTGGCGCTGCCTTATTACAGTTTCTTGGAATTTATTTGTATATTTTCTAAAAGAAATAAACTTTTGCACGTAATAAATAAAAACAGCGCTCCGAGGAGCGCCGTTTATTTTTTTAAAATTATGAACTATTTCTTGTCTTTTTTAAAGCATAAGAACCAATCTAAACAATACATATCTGGATCATCAGCTTGCATTCTTTCTTTTGCGGTGCCACAGCTTCCAGCAGTTGGAACGATCATGTCGTCACCTGGCCGCCAGTCAGCAGGTGTTGCGACTCCAGCAGCGTCAGCTTTTTGAAGAGCTTGGATAATCCGTTTGATTTCGTCAAAGTTCCGGCCCGTTGATAATGGGTAATATAAGATTGTCCGAATAATACCTTTTGGATCAATGACAAAGACCGCGCGAACGGCTTGGGTTGAAGATGCGCTTGGTTGGAGCATGCCATACTTTTTGGAAACATCCATTTTAATGTCTTCAATTAAAGGGAACTTAACTTCAAGGTTTTTCCAGCCTTTCCATTCGAGTTCTTGAATCTTTCTTAACCACGCGATGTGGCTATAAAGCGAGTCAATTGATAAGCCGATTAATTTTGTATTAAGAGCTTCAAATTCGTCCGCCATTTTGGCAAAAGTCATAAATTCAGTTGTACAAACGGGGGTAAAGTCGGCAGGGTGTGAAAATAAAATAACCCAACTTCCTTTAAAGTCTTCTGGGAAATTGATTTCCCCTTGGGTCGTGACTGCTTTAAAAGCAGGCGCTGGATCACCAAGTAACGGCATTCTGTTTAATTCTTCCATTATTAATTCTCCTTTTCTTATGGTAGATTTTTATTTTTCATGCACGAATTTACGTGCATGTTTTACCTATCTTTTTTTACTAACTTTATTCTATATAATTTTTTCATTTTAATAAAGGCATACACAATCTAATTTTGTATTACATTCTTAATAAAGTTTAAAATCGCTGATAAACATTATATAAAAATTTTATTAATTAGTTCTTTTGTTCGTTTTCGCTTTTATTTTTATGGCTTTAGGTAACGGAAGTAACCGTGATGTTGCTTGTCGATATTTTTCGTAATTAGGAACCGTTTTTAGAAGCCATTCTTCGCTTGTTGGGATTAAGATGAATTCGACTAAACCCACTATTAAAAGCGCTCCTAAGCCTAAATACCATAGTTTTGGAACACTAACTAATAAGGAAAGATAGCTTCCGAGCCAAATAAATATTTCACCGAGATATTTTGGGTGTCGGGAATACTTCCATAGTCTTTTATTATTTACTACGTCTTTGTTTTCTTTTAAATGTTTATGCCCGCTAATGTCCGCGAAGAGTTCAAGTAGAAAGCCGATTAAAACGATGATACTTCCAATTAATGACCACGCGCTAGCAGTCTTAGAAAATAAATAAATTAACGGTAATAAGCCTAAATAACCAAGCATTGTTGGTAAAATCATAAAGCCAAATAGATTAATTAATTGAAATTAAAAGGGATTATATTCTTTCCGGTATTTCGCGTATCGATAGTCTTCTGTTTCTAAATTTTTAAAGGTATAAGCCAAGTTGATTGTTAAACTAAGTGACCATAATAATAAAACGATAAATAAGACAATATGATAGGCATTAATGACTTCTTTATTAATAGCGATAAAATAAATTGATGCTAGTATAAAAAACGGACAAAAATTTAAATAGTGTTAAAGGCGATCCGTGGGATAACGCTTGTATTGAGTCGAACATGCTGTAATCAAACGCGAATGGTTAAAGCGTTTCAAAATCAAAAATTATGACCACGCATATCAGCTTATATTTGAGTATATTGAAACATTCTACAAAACCGTTCGAATCCATGGTAGTTTAAATTATTTGACACCAAATAGTTATGAAGAGTTATTCGAACAAACAAAAATAGACAAAATGAACACTATCTAAATATTCCTTGTCCGTTTTATTGACTTAGTATCAAAATGCTATAAACTAGTGAATTTTAGTTATTTTTTCTAATTTTCATTTCTCTTTCTTCGGTTATTCGTAAATACAAGAAATCCTAAAACGATTATTGAACCAACAAAAATAAATGAAAATACTTCTTTATTCTTATCTTTCGATTTAGAGTTAATATAAGAAAACGAGAAAATTGGATTATCATTTTCATCTGTTAAAAAGTTATTTGCCTTTAATGAACTATATTTTTTTACTAAAAATTGATAACGCGCTTTAGCACCACTTATGCCTTCACTATCACTATTGCTAGGAGTGGAACCAAAAAGTTCTTTAGTTGTTGTATCCATATAACTATATTCTTCTCCAAGTTCATTCCAAAGTGAACCCGTAAGGAGAGAACCACTTAAGTCTTCACAATAAACACCCGTAACGTCAAGGAAGTATTCCCCCCAGGCATTAGCTTGCAGTTCTTTGCTTATTCCAGGAGACGTAGCGGTCATTGAGTGTGAACCTAAATTAGTCGCAGTATCTGTGGGATATTGAATCCATTCAACTGATGGATCAAAAGTTGCTGGATTTACAGTTATACCTTGATAAACTGATGGTTTTCGAACTAGTGTTTTATCTAATGTTGAGACACCACCACCTGTCCAAGAGGTACCGGGATCAGTACCAATCACACCGAAAATGTCAACATAGGCATTCGTGGAAATTTTAAAAAGTGCAACTGCATCGTCTCCATTAAAATCAAGTGCAGTATTATCGGTTGCGGTAACTCCTGAAGGTAGTGTTAAGTTCGCTGAACTCTTTTTATATACTATAGTTGAATTATTTGGTAAGGTACCGCTTAGTTGGTTATTGTAATTTGGATTAGTGTTACCATTTGAAAACAATCGCAACAGATAATCACTTAAGTCAACACTTTGACCAGTTCCGTTATATATTTCTAAATATTTGTTATTACTACTTCCTTCAATATATTCGGAAATAAATAAGTCGGTTGCTAGGCGCGTAACTTCACCAATAACAACACCGTTATTTGTGACTTTAACCGTGTATGTTGTATATTTTGTAATATTATTTTCTTTATAACTAATTGTTAAGACTTGTTCACCTAATTGATTTGTATCAGGTAGTTCAATTGTTGCATCTATTTTTATATCTTTACTACTTCCATCACTATAATAAGCCGTTATGTTCATACTTGTCGTATCATAGGCACTAGCAAATTTAACACTTTGTTCATAGTTAGAAACACTAATACTCGTTAAATTAATCGAGGGCGTAGTTGTTACTGTTATCGATGTCGTCCCTTTAACACTATTATCTAACGTTGATGTGGCAGTAATTATTGCCGTTCCAACACTTAAGGCGGTTACTTGTCCGCTACTAGAAACAGTTGCTACACTTGGCTTTG
>CAZRJV010000066.1:0-6274 GCA_964600625.1 uncultured Acholeplasmataceae bacterium | reverse complement strand
ATGTTGATGGAGATATTGTTTTAAAGATTTGTTCACTATTAATATTTGCTGAATCGCTTTCAAATGAAGAATCTTTAAACACAGCATAAATAGGTTTTATTTTTGCTAGTTCGGTAACAAGACTATCACTAATTCCATCATCAAAACATGCGACTATATCATTTTCATTTACAACAAAATATTTTTTACCTAATAATTCTTTTTCTTCAATTTTAGCTGATAATTCAATACCTAACTCAAGCATAACTTGGAACAACAAGTCTAATGGAGTTCTATCTTCTTTAATATTACCTACTAACTGATCAAGTAGGTTTTGTCGAATTTCGTTAGGATTGTAATAAACATCATTCATGTTAGATGAATCCAGTTTTAAAACCCTAAATCCTACATCCATATTATCAGATAAAATTCCAGCTTCTTTTTTAATCAAATTACCTGCTTTTTTTATTCTATCTTCACCGATATCGCATATATCTTTATATCCTAATTTAAATGCTTCGCTTCCTTCAGTAGTTTTTTCTGGTAACTGCACCATTATAAATTTTCGAGTTCCATTATCTTCTAAATTTAAATTCATCACTGCGTGTGCAGCTGTTCCAGAACCTGAAAAAAAATCAAGGACTAAGAAATCATTGCCGGCAACCATTTTTATTAACATTTTTATAAAGTTTACATTTTTGGGATTATTAAAAATAGTTTTTACAGAAAAATTATCTATTTTAAAATCTGCACTCTCCGTCTTCAAATCATATTCATCTGTAGTGTTTATCAGTGTTTTTTGTTGCGAATATACATTTCTATCCTTCTCATAAATCGAGTTATCTTTAAAAATTAGAGAATTTTCTTTGTGTAAATCTAAAAATTTGGATTCGGTGTATGTATTTTCAAGTAAGTCTTTTTTATTATTGCTTTGAAAAACAACATATCCATTATTTAAAAGTTTATTATCAAAAATACCAAGCTCATTTTTCTGTAAAATTAAATTGTTGGTTTTTTTATTATAGTAAACCGTATAGTTTTTATCGCTAGATTTATTTGTTAAAACCTTATTTGTAGATTCTCCCACCAAAACTCTTTTACCATGTGTATAATAACCAAATTCATCCTGTGAAAGATCTTTTTTTCTAATAATATTTTCAAATTTTTGCGCTAGTGCATAGTTTTTCGCATAAATCAAACAAAATTCATTATTTATTGAAACAAACTTGCCGTTTTTTCTTCCCTTAGGATTGTTTTCAATAGATAAAATTGCAACCAAATTATTCTTCCCAAATATTTCGTCTGATATTTTTATTAGATTAGATACCTCATTATGATCTATGCTCATAAATATAATTCCATCATCTGTCAACAAATCTTTAGCGATTTTTAAGCGTGGATACATCATATTTAACCAGTCCGTATGAAATCTTCCGTTTGAATCTGTATTTTGTACTAATCTATTCCCTTGATTATCAAATTGACCGCTGTTTGAGAGGTAATCTTCTGATGATTGTGCAAAATCATCTTCATATACAAAGTCATTACCAGTGTTGTATGGAGGATCAATATAGATCATTTTTACTTTTCCTAAATATGTTTCTCTTAATAATTTTAAGACATCAAGATTGTCTCCTTCAATATATAAATTTTTAGTGTTTTCAAAATCTGCTGACTTTTCCTTTATAGGCCTTAATGTTCCGCTAATTCTTCGATTTGCTAAAAGGATTGAATCTTTTTTATCAGGCCATGTCATCTGATATCTTTCTTGTCTATCATCAATAACAACCGTAGATAGTTCTTGTTTTAAAACATCAAAGTCTATTTTTTTAACAACCTTACCTTCTTCAATAACTTCTTTTAAAGCGTTAGGGAACTTCTTTGCAATATAATCAATGTTTTCTTTTATTATATCGCTGCTCATCATTTCTAATTTTTCTGCCATATTATCTCTCCATTCTCATTAGTTCATCTAATTCTCTTTTATATCTTCTTAATCTTTCATTATACTCAAACTTCTTCTTAGGTTGCGTTTCATATATAATTGCCTTTTCAGTTTTTGAGATTTGAAAATTAAGTCTATTAATCGCTTTTACTCTTGTCATGTATTCATTTGGTGATTCATCTTCTCTTGATAGTATTTCAATCTCATGACTTAATATGAATGTATACATATCTTTAACGCTATTAATCATTGGAATACTAAATAATTGTTGTTCTTTAAACCCACTTATATAATAATTGCTACTAATTTTTACTTTATTACCTATTTCCTTAAAAGCAATCATTGAAGCCGTTTCCTTATTATATTCAAAAACAAAATAAGTATGAAATTCAATATTCTTATCAAGTTCTTCAATAAATAGTTTAGGAACTGTTCTTTCATTTAACACTAAGTATATAACATATATGTTTTGATATTGTTTATCAAAAGTTGCATTTAATGTTTCTGCTGATATAACATTTTTAAAGACGATACTCTTTATTTTCTTAGCATCTGCTCTTACTTCTTTACTCGCTTTTATTTGAGTAAGAAAATCCGAGACTTTATATTCTTTATTAACAATTGTTTTACTTGAAAAATTAAACATTATTTCACCACCACAAATGAAATTAATTCAAAATCATCTAAGCCAGAAATACTTCTATCAAATAAAACGTTACTACCTTTCTTAAAGATTGCTCCTAAATCATTTTGTTCTTCTTTTTGAACAATAGCTTTAACAGCATCTTGTAATAGTTTTGAATATTTATCCATCTTATAACCATCATTAGTTTCTTTATTCATTAAGTCGGTTAGTTCTTTTATCGGTTCTATTTGATGTTTACAAGTTGTTCTTAATATATCAAGTATTAATTTTGGATCAGTATGGTTAACTAATACTTCTCCATCTTCTCTTATATATAATAAATAATAAGGATGAAGTCTATTTTGCTTTTCAATATTAATGTCATCGTTTCTATTTCTTAAGACAAAGATAGTTCCTTTTTGAATGTTTTTCTCTAAGTCTTCTTTAACAACAGCATACATTCCATTAGGGATATTTGAAGGTTCACCATGAGTTTTAATATATTGAATCATATCCATCTTAAACTCATTAAGTCCTAAGTCCGTAATTGTTATTTGACCATCCACATCTTCTAAATCTTGAAGTGTTCCTTCTTGTAGTTTTTTAAGTTGAGCTGCACGATAATCAAGATCAGATTCTTCTTGCGATAAAATATTATCATCTGCAGTTGCTGTTGCATCAACTAAAACCATTCTATTTTCTACTCTTGAATTTAGTTTAATATATTCATCAAGTGAGATATTAGGCCAGAAATTCATTAGTTGGATTTGTTTGTTAATGCTGCCAATACGATCGATTCTACCAAATCGTTGAACGATTCTAACAGGGTTCCAGTGAATATCATAGTTAATACATGTATCACAGTCTTGTAAGTTCTGTCCTTCTGATATACAGTCTGTTGCTATTAGTAAATCAATATCATATCTTTCATCTTGATAAACTAAATCTCTTTCTTTTGCTATTGGTGAAAACATAGTTAAAAGTCTATCGGTATCTTTGCTTCCTTTAATTGTTGTTGCATTACCACTATTATCACCTTGAATTTTTGCTGATTCAAGACCATACTTTTCTTTAACATACTTAGCTAAATGTTTGTATAAATAGTTTGTAGTATCTGCAAAAGCCGAGAATATTAATACTTTTTTATTTCCAGCATTAATTGGATTTTCTATTTTCTTAGATACTTCTTGAATTAACTTTTGAAGTTTCAAATCTTTCTCTGGAGTAATATAGGACATAATATCATATAGCGTTTCTAAAGCACTTATATCATATTCTAAATCAGCCTTATATCTTCTTAAATCCATATCTCTAAAATCAATCTTAATTTTACCAATAGTTTGATTTTCATAATCATCGAAATCTTCATCATCAAAATCATCAACAACAATATTATCAAATTCTTGGACATAGTCGTTTCTATCACTTAACTCAAACTTTTCAATTAATTCCATTGTTTTAACTGATGCAGATTTAACATTTTGAATTGTTATTCTAAATGAATCAACCGAAGACTCCAATCTTTTTAACATATTAATTGTCATTAATCGTTGTAACGCTTTTTCACGGTTGAACTGTCTTAATGTTGGTTTACCCAATACATCAGTATCATATAGTTCCTCATATTTTGATAATTTAGATGGTTGGATATAAAGGGTTGGTGCATATACACCCATTCTAAGACTCATTAACTCTTCATAAATTGTCTTATAATCAATTGAATCTTCGCTTCTTGCTATATTTGTATAAAAAGATATCGGTTCTAATCGTTTAGGGAAGTCTCCAACTTCTGATATATCATAATACTTAGTAACATGTTTTCTACTTCTTGCGATAGTAACATTATCAAGTAATATAGAAAAATCTAAATCTAGTGATTTCATTAGCTCTTTTGCATTTCTTTCTGCTTTTGGCAATTTTGCCCATTCATTAAATGCTCTTTGAGCTTGTCTTAAAATCTCACTAACACTATTTTTAGTGTCTAATTTTTCATTAAATCCTTTAGGATCATCACCATAAGCTAAAGCGATTTGATTTTTTAAATCTGTAAATCTATTATTAACTGGTGTTGCAGAAAGCATTAATACTTTAGATTTAACACCACTCTTTAAAACTTTATTAAGTAAGAATGAATATCTTGTCTCTCTATTTCTAAAGGGTGCATTGTTTCTAAAATTGTGTGATTCATCTATTACTACCAAATCGTAATTATCCCAGTTAAAGTTTTGTAAATTAATACCATTACTATAGCCTCTAGTTCTACCTAAGTCAGTATGATATAACACATCGAATCTAATGTGGTCATTAAAGAAGATATTAGTTTTGGTATTGTTTTTGTATCTATTCCAGTTGTCTGCTAATTTTTTAGGTGTTAAAACTAAAATGTTTTTATTTCTTGATGAATAATACTTCATAACCGCTAAAGCGGTGAAAGTTTTACCTAACCCTACTGAATCAGCTAAAATACATCCATTATATTTTTCTAATTTGTTAATAATTCCAATAGCTCCATCTTTTTGGAAGGAATATAACTTATTCCAAATAAGTGAGTTTTGATATCCAGTGAGTTCATTTGGAAATGTATCTTCAAACATTGATTCTTGTAAGAATTCTGCAAAGATGTTATATAAAGTAATAAAATAGATAAATTCAGGAGAGTTTTCTTTATATGCTGTTGCAATATAATCAACTATTGCGTCAGTAACATCTTCCATCTTGTTATCATCATTCCATAAGGTTTTAAATTGATTAAAAAAGTATGAAGAGTAAAGTTCTTCATCTTGCTTCATAATACCTTGAAAATGCATATTGTTATGTTCATAACCTAAATCAACAGCTGTAAATCCTTCAATAGGTGTATAGGCTATCTTCTTTTCGTTATTATCAACATAAATAAAGTTTTGAATACCGCCTGCAGTAATATTAGATTTGAATTTAACTTTGCTTTTTATCCACTGTGCACATTCTTTTGCTATCACTCTTTGAGTAAGTTGATTTCTAAGTCTTACTTCAAACTCAGTACCGTATAAAGAACTTTCTCTAAGTTGCTTAGGAATATAAAATTCTTTAGCTTCTTTTTTAACAGTACCTTTTATACTTTCGCTTACAAAAGTAGGTGCAGAGAAAATAAACTCAAGTTCTTCTACTGATTCAAGCTCTTCTTTTAATGTTTCATAAGCATAGATAGAGAAAAAAGATGCTACTATCTTCACCTTACTTCCAGGTATTATTTCTTTTCGCAGGTCATCGCCTAATAGTTTGGTTTTATTATCAAATACTTCCACTATTAATTCACCTCGATTCCATACTCTTTAAAATAAGTAGCAAGCTTCCGTTTTACTTTTATCGTTGGCTCATGTTTCCCTCTTTCCCATCTATTTATAGATTGAAAAGAAACGCCTAGCAACTCAGCAAACTCTGCTTGAGTTAAAATCAGTTTCTTTCTAAGTTCTTTAATTGCTTCTGAATAGTTCATGGCTAATATCACCTCACTGTTATATCAAAATTATAACACTTTTTTATCAAATTACAAAACTTTCTTTGAAAGATTAATATAATTAATAATTTTTTATAAAGTTGGTCACCAACAACTTGTTTATTTCTGTGTTTTTTAGAGATAAACCACTATAAATCTAGCTAAAAGTCCGCCAATTACCGCCATGAAGGGATTTCAGCCTGTCACTTAAATATTAAAAAGTAATCGTTAAATTGTAGGGTAATCGTTA
>CAZRJV010000065.1:4469-6363 GCA_964600625.1 uncultured Acholeplasmataceae bacterium | reverse complement strand
TGTTAAAAATATCTAATATTATTAATGTTGAAAATAGAAATCTTGATTATGATGATTTAATCAATTTACAAGAAGGTTTAATTGTAATTACATCTGGTCTAGATTGTTTAATTAGTAAAGCTCTAGAAAATAGCGATTTTGACCAAGCCAGCCAAATGATATCACGATTTAAAAACGATATCGAAAATTTCTATATTGGGTTAATGTTATCAAAATTTGACTATGAGATTAAAGTTGCGCCAGCATTAGTTAGTGTTGCAATTGAAAATGAAGTCTTAATTCTACCTATTCAAAAAACTTCTTATATTGACGATGGTGATAAAGATAATTATTCATTATTGAAATCAATGGAAAATCAAACTAACCAAGATTTTGATGAGGGCGATTTAAGTTTTTTAACGAAAGAACAACTTAAATACCGATTTTTAGATTATCAATTTGTTTTTAATACGGCCAGCGAAGTCGCTAATTTAATTACCTTTGATTTAATATTTCCAAAATTTGAACTACCTGATATTGATACAGACGGTAAAACTTCTGATCTATATTTAAAACAACTGGCTTTTAAGGGCTTAGAAGAACGACTTAGAAACACTAATTTATCAAATGTTGATATTTACCACAACAGATTAGAATTTGAATTGGATGTTATTATTAAATTAGGATATGCTAATTATTTTTTAATTGTTAGTGATTTTGTTATTTATGCTAAGGATAATGATGTATTAGTTGGCCCAGGACGGGGATCTGGTGCTGGTTCTTTAGTTGCTTATTGTTTATATATAACTGAAGTTGATCCAATCAAATATGATTTGTTATTTGAAAGATTTTTAAATCCTGCTAGAATTAGTATGCCAGATATCGACCTTGATTTCCCTGATGATAAACGAGATTTCGTTATTGATTATGTTTATCAAAAATATGGTAAAGATAATATGGCTTCGATTATAACTTTTGACACTTTTCAGTTTAACTCATCAATTCGTGATTTAGCACGCGTTAAAAAGTTTAGCGTAGCCCAAACAAACCAATTATTGGAAGATTTAAGAAAAGGGACAACAGATATGACAAACGATAATATCCGTGAAGTAGTTGACGCTTCTAACGCGATTATCGGTTTACCAAGACATACCGGAACCCATCCTGCTGGAATTATTTTATCAAGTCAAAACTTAAAAGAAATTATTCCATTACAAAAAGGGCCAAATCAATTCAATCAAACACAATGGAACATGAATCATCTAGAAGAGATTGGTTTATTAAAAATTGACTTTTTAGGATTAAAAAACTTAACAATAATTGATGAAACTAAAAAATTAATTCAGCAATCAAATCCTAATTTTTCACTAGATAATATTAAATATGATAATGATGAAACTTACTTTTTATTACAAAACGGCGATACCAACGGTGTTTTCCAACTTGAGCAACCTGGCATGCAAGCCACCCTACGCAAAGTAAGTCCAACTAAGTTTGAAGACTTAGTAGCAATTTTAGCACTCTATCGTCCTGGTCCAATGGCTAACATCGATATATATGCTAGACGACTAAAAGGCGAAGCATATGAACCGGTCAATCCCGTAATAGATGAAATCTTAAAACCGACTTATGGCGTTATTATCTACCAAGAACAAATCATGCAAATTGCTAATCAATTTGCTGGATATTCTTATGGCGAAGCTGACTTATTAAGAAGAAGTATTTCTAAAAAAGATTTAATAACTTTGCAAGAAGAAGAAAATCATTTTATTCAATCAGCTGTTAAAAATGGACGCGATCCTTTATTAAGTAAAGAAATATATGATTATATTGTCAAATTCGCTGATTACGGCTTTAATCGTGCTCATAGCGTCTCGTATGCTATTTTGTCTTATCAGATGGCATACATGAAAGC
>CAZRJV010000065.1:0-4369 GCA_964600625.1 uncultured Acholeplasmataceae bacterium | reverse complement strand
CTTTTACTGATTTCACTGATTTTAAAACAAGAACCAGTAAAACTTTTAGTGAGTTAAATTGGGAAAATTTAATCTATAGTGGAGCGTTAGACGAGTTTGGAACTAAAAAGACTTTAAAAAACAATTCTTCAAAAGATGATTTAATTTATAGTGGTTATCTAACTGATGTAATTATCGATCAATCAACCGAAGAATATCCAATTGAAGAATTGGTCCTATATGAAAGACAAGCGTATGGCTTTAATATTTTTCAAAGCGAGTTTAAAGGCTTAGAGGAATTGCGAGAAAACAACCAAGCGAGTTTGGTCGGAAATGCCAGGCAACAAAAACAAAGTCGAATTTTAGCTAAAGTAGTCAATGTTAAAGAAATTACTACCAAGCGAAACGAAAAAATGGCATTTTTAACGATAAAAGATGAATTTAGCGAGTTGGATGTGACGGCTTTTCCTGCACTTTATAAAACCTATTTAAATTTTGAAAAAGAGGAATTCCTAATATTTATCGTTGAAAAAAATGTTTATAATGAAAGGGACACTTTTGTGATTAAAAATATTAATAAGATAAAAAAATGAGTTCGATTTGAACTCATTTTTATTTGATAGATTATTTTTTTGGTACTCGAATTAATTTTAATTGAGCAAATCTAGGTAAACCATCTTCAAGTGGTGCCTTGTCATCACCTTGAATTAAAGGTAGTGCGTATTCTACAAAGTCTTTAGATAATCCTTTATTATTCGGTAAAATCCATTCTTGTGGAACCTTTTGTTCGGTGTTTGCTGCGACTTGTAGTGGTACCAACACGTACTTCATTTTATAAGGATTGCTTGAAATACGTTTGAAAGCAACCATTTTATCAGTTGTCCCTTTTAACGCTTCTCTAACCCCTTTAGCACCAGCATTGAATGCTTCACGCACATCAATTTTGCTAGCTAAGTGAGCTGCTGAACGTTGCATTAGTGAAAATTCGATAGCTCTTACTTTAACGTTTAGTTCAGCTTGAACTTGTTGCGCTAAAATTGTTGCAGTTCCACCTAATTGAGCATGACCAAATGAGTCAGTTTTTAATTCTTGATAGTGTTCTGGGATGTATTTACCTTCTGCGTCTTTAACGCCTTCGCTAATTGCGACAATAACTTTGCCTTGTTTATCTAAGGTAGCTTTAACATCGCTGAAAAATTTATCATAGTCGAATACTTGTTCAGGTAAATAAACTAGATCAGGACCTTGACCTTTTTCAATTGCTAATTGTGAAGCCGCTGTTAACCAACCAGCATTACGTCCCATGATTTCCACGATTGTAACTTGTTTAGTATCATAAACAGTTGCATCATGATATAACTCCATTAATGTGGTAGCAACATATTTTGCTGCACTTCCATAACCGGGTGAATGATCAGTACCGGATAAGTCATTATCAATCGTTTTTGGAATTCCAATAACAGTACAATCCCAGCCTGATTCCTTCATAAACTCACTAATCTTGTGAGCGGTATCCATTGAATCATTACCGCCATTATAGAAGAAAAAGCGAATATTATATTTTTTAAATACTTCAACCAATCTTTGATAGTCAGTAGCATCAATTTTTGGGTCAGCTAATTTATATCTAACGCTTCCAATCATTGAAGCTGGAGTATTTTTTAGTAATTCAAGCTCCTTAGGATCTTCCTTAGTAATATCATAAAATTCTTCGTTTAAGATACCTTTAATACCGTGAACAGCCCCGTAGACACCTGTAACTTGTTCTGGATGTTTTAATGCTTCTAAAAAGACGCCTGCAGCACTTGCATTAATAACACTAGTAGGGCCTCCAGATTGGCCGATTAAAACTACACCTTTTAATTTTTTCATTGTTATCATTCCTTTCTAAAACATTTTATCACAAATATGATAATAAAGTCATTAAATATGGTATAATAAAGACGAAAAATTCAAACAATTAAGGAGGAAAGTCCAATGAAGATAGGAGTATTAACTTCGGGTGGAGATGCCCCTGGTATGAACGCAGCAATTCGGGCTGTCGTTAGAACGGGGTTATATTATGGGATTGATGTTTATGGAATAAAAAACGGGTATCAAGGTCTATTAATAAATGATATGATTTTATTAGGACATAATGATGTGTCAGGAATGCTAACCAAAGGTGGCACGTTTTTAGGAACCGCTAGGTCAAAAGAGTTTATGACTGCTGATGGTAAGGATAAGGTTATTCTTAATTTAAAAGAACGAAAAATTGATGCCTTAGTTGTTATTGGTGGGGATGGCACATTTTATGGCGCCGAGGCTCTATCACAGTTAGGTGTTAAAGTAATTGGGATTCCAGCAACAATCGATAATGATTTAGGTGGAAGTGATTATACAATCGGTTTTAATACCGCATTGAATACCATTGTTGATGCCATTGATAAATTAAGAGATACTTCATCATCACATCAGCGCTGTTCAATTGTTGAAACGATGGGACGCAACGGTGGGGATCTAGCTTTATTTGCCGGTGTTTGTGGCGGAGCAGAATTCATAATTACCCCGCAACATCCAATTGACAAAAACTATATGATTAATAAGTTGGCAGAGTGGAATCGCGAAGGAAGAAGACACGCAATTATTGTAACAACCGAAAATATTTTTAATGTTTATGAATTAGCGGAGGAAATTTCTGAAAAATCAGGATTTGCTACTAGAGCTACAGTTCTAGGCTATATTCAAAGGGGCGGAAACCCGGTTCCAACTGATCGTATTTTAGCTACGCAATTAGGATCATATGCCGTTCAATTACTGGTAAATGGAATTCATGGCGTAGGAGTTGGAATTAGACAAGACCAGTTGACACACGCATCTTTTAATGAAGTGTTAAATGAAAAGGTTGATCGTTCTCATTTATATGAGTTAATTGATAAAGTTTCTTAAAAAGTTTTATGGATAAAAAAGGAATTAAAAATTATTTTAAAATAATTAAAAAGAAGCTAACCAAAAAAGGCTTAGAACAGGATTTGAATATTTTAAGTCAAAAAGGTAAGCCTTTTTCTAATGAAATGTCTAAAATCGCTAGACAAGCAGCAGCAGAAGGAATTGTTTTATTAGAAAACAATGGTCTTTTGCCACTAAAAAAAGAAGATAATATTGCCGTTTTTGGACGTTCAGCTATTGACTATTTTGCGGTCGGTTATGGTAGTGGTGGCGATGTTTCTACACCTTATGTTATAAACATTATTGAAGGGTTAAAAAACCAAAAAGCCTCAATTAATGAAGAAATACTTTCAATTTATGAAAAATGGTGTTCAAATCCGAAAAATAAACCAAGTGAAGAATTTGAATGGGGAAAATGGCCGTTTAATTTTCCGGAAATGCCACTTAACAATAAGATTGTTTCTAAAGCTAAAAAGGAAAGTAGTGTTGCTTTGATTGTAATTGGGAGAGCAGCCGGGGAAGACCGCGAGAACCGATTAAAAAAAGGTAGTTATTATCTAACAAATAGTGAAAAAAAGATGATCAAACTAGTTACCAAACATTTTGAGAATGTCATAATAGTAATGAATTGCGGTAATATAATTGATATGAGTTGGTTTAATCAATATAAAAGTAAAGTATCATCCCTTTTATATGCCTGGCAAGGCGGAATGGAAGGGGGAAACGCGGTTGCTGACGTCTTATATGGAAAAGTAAGTCCAAGCGGAAGACTGCCAATGACGATTCCAACATCCTATCAAGAAACACCAACTTATAAAAACTTTGGTAGTAAAAAATATAATAACTACGTTGAAGATATCTACATTGGTTATCGATTTTATGAAACATTTTACAAACAAAGAGTTTTGTATCCTTTTGGCTATGGGTTATCATATGCTGAATTTAGATATGAAAGTACAGCAACTCGTAGAGAAACTAAAGTAAGTATAAAAACGACGATTAAAAACATTTCAAATTATTCTGGTAATGATGTATTACAAATATATCTTTCACTTCCCCAAGGGAAGTTAGGGCAACCAAAATCAATTTTAGTAGGATATGTCAAAACTAAATTGATTGCTCCTGGTGCATCTGAAAAGATAAATATCGCAATTGACTTAAAAGATTTTGCATCATATGATGATACTGGTGTCACTGGAAACAAAAACACCTATATATTAGAAAAAGGTCAATACCGTGTTTTTGTTGGATCTAATGTTTTAGACAAGGAAGAAATAATTCGTTTCATGTTACCTAGTAATATTATTGTTAAAAAAACGACTCAAGCTTTAGCCATAAACAAAGACTACAGTTTTAAAAGAATGATAAATCAAAACGGTAAACTAATATTGGAAAATACTCCAACAGATCGTGTTAATTTAAAAGAACGCATATTAAATGAGTTGCCAAACAAACTTGATAC
>CAZRJV010000064.1:2284-6420 GCA_964600625.1 uncultured Acholeplasmataceae bacterium | reverse complement strand
TAACAAAATTAATTTGCAGTGCTGATCGGGCAATATATAAAGCCAAAAATAATAAGCTATTTGAAATTAGCTTTGATAAGGATTAAGGATGAAGAAAAAAACGTTTATTTTAATAATTTCTATATCAATTGTTTATCTCGCCTTTATAATTAGTTTGGGGATTGCGGTAACCTCTTTTTATCGTAACCACTTTAATAATGATGCGGGCAATAGTTTATTAGAAAGTACTCAACACGAGTCACTACAACTAACCAAACGGTTAAATACTGATTATCAAACATTTCTATCATTATTAGAAGAGTATGATAACGATAATCTAAATTTAGATAAACCACATATCTACAACCAAAACTATTTAGGTTTTGGTGTTATTACCGATAATGGGTTTATTTTTGATGATGGCGTTGAAAAACTCTTTTTGGTTGGGCTAAATTTAGATTATTATAATCAAGACATCGCGATTTATAGTTCAAGAGATTTATTTCAAAATAACACTGACGACGAAGTCTATATTGTTTTTAGAAAAGATAACCGGTTTGGTTATTTTCAAGCAAAAACTTATTTAGATGATGTCATTATTAATGAACAATTCGTTTTAACTGGTGCTAATGGGTTAATATATTTTAACGGTATTGAAAATAACAACGCAACTAACCTGAATGCATACTTTAATGATTCATCTGAAATAATAAGCGCTCTTCAATCTAATGAACCCGGTTATATCGTAACCGATAGTGTTGATGGCAGAGTATTTTCAACCTATAATAGTTTAGCAGCTGTTGGCGGTCTTTATTTAGTTAGCAACACTGAATATGATTTATTTTATAACCACGCCAATTATATGGTAGGACCAATAATAGCGGCAGTAATTATTACTTCAATTATCATTATTATCTTAAGTATTTTCTTTTCAATCTCATTTACTTCGATTTATCGTGATGTTGAGTTATCATTTCATCAACAAAGTTATAGTCAAATTCCAATTATTAAAGTTAACAAAAAGGGAAAAATTACTTATCGCAATAAACAATTTAAAAAAGAGTTTTTTGAATTCGCTAACAATAAATACATAAACGAGATTTTTCTCGTTGATATGCTTGATATTCTAAAACAAATTCCTTTAAAAGTTTGGCTGTTAGTTACCGCTGGTTCTTATAACGGTGCTAGAATTATTAGTTTAAAGACATCGGTTGTTTCTTATACTTTGTTAATTTATCCTTTCTTCGGTGGAGAAATCGAAGAAGAATCGACATTAACCGATAGTTTAACTGGAATTCCCAACTTAAATCAGCTGAAACTAGATTTTAGAAACATTAATAATTCTCTAACTAATTTCACTGAAAACCAAGGATTAGCAGTTATCAAAATTACTAATCTAAGAAATGTTGAAATGATGCGAGGCCAAGCGTATGTTGAAGGGGCGATTTTTAAAACCGCCCACCGCTTAAGAACATTAAGTTCTAAATTAAGCGGTGTTAAGTTTTATCACAGTTTTGATAATAACTTTGTTTTATTTTATGAAGCTAGAGATATCGTTAGTATAAAAGCTGATATTCGCCGGATTATTCAAGAATTTGACCAAGAACCATTTGATTCGGATTATGACATCAAATTTTATTTAAGAGCCGGATTATATCCATTTAACGCTAAAACGGAACGTTCCAGTGCTTTATTCATCTACGAGAAAGCAAAACTAGCATGCGAGAATTTAGATGCTAAGGAAGATTCAATTTTAAGTGTCTACGATGGTGCTGATGATGTTAAGATGCAACGCTCACATCAAATGGCTCGGGATTTAGATGACGGCATTACTAACAACGAGTTTAAAATGTATTTGCAAGCTCAATATGATTTAGACCAAGAAAAAATTATTGGCTTTGAAGCATTATTAAGATGGAATAATCCTAAGTATATGCGAGTATCACCATCAGTTTATATCGAGCTTGCTGAACAAAGCAACTCGATATTAAGGCTTGGTAAACTAATTATCGATGAAACGGTTAAATTAGCGAAACAGTTAGAAAAATACGATTTAACGATTTCGGTTAACGTTAGCCCGCTTCAAATCATTCAAGTCGGATTTGTTAATGCCTTTAAAGAAACAATTGCTGAATACGGAGTTGATCCGAAAAAAATCATTATTGAAGTTACTGAAACAACCCTAATTAGTTTTTTCAGTGATGTCATAGAAAAGATTAAAGCCTTACAAGAATTTGGTATTAAAGTTCATATTGATGATTTTGGTACAGGTAATAGCTCATTACTATATTTAAAAGAAATTCCGGTTGACGCTTTAAAAATCGATCGCGGATTTATTCAAAACATCTTAACTGATCGTTATTCAAAAGCAATTGTTGGGATGGTAGTAAACTTAGCTAAAAACTTAGATATTGAATTAATTACTGAAGGTGTTGAAACATCACAACAAGCAGACTACTTACATAAGCGCGGTGTTAGATATATTCAAGGTTACTACATTAGTAAACCTTTACCGATTAACGAAGCAATCACGCTAATAGATAACAGCACCGCTGTTCATAAAAAGGGAGAGTGATGACAATGACAAAACCAATTTTATTATCGACTGGTGGTTCAATTGTATTATTTGTAGCCATTATCACTATTTTGGGAGTGTTAGTTTATTTTGTTGTTAAGGGGGCTTTTAAAGACTTAAAAGATTATAACTTGGAGAAATATTTGATTTTTAATGATGTGTTGCCAAAACGTGCTTTTATCAAACTGTTAAAAAACAGTATTGAAAAAAGAAGCGACATCAACACATCATCAATCGTTTATGTTTCCATTGATAAAATTCAAAGCTTAGAAAACAGTCTAAATGAAAAAATTATCCGTGGTATTCTAGAAGAAGCCGTTGAAAGAATTAGAACGGTTTATCCTAATGAAACTGTTATCTCAGCTTTTAATAAAGGGCAATTTTATTTATTTCTCTCTGATGAACATGAATATGACGAAGTAATGCAGTTTTCTTATAAGTTGTTAGAAGAGTTATCTAAACCATATTCAATTACTAAACAAACTAATATTAATATTTCAGCCTCAATTGCGGTTGCATTTTATCCGGTACACGGTGAAAATGTTAATGAAATATTAAAAGTATTAGCAAGTGTCATGCGTCAAATTAATAATAGTGGTGGTAATGCAGTAAGAACTCTTCAAGCAGATCGCGATGTTACTAAGAGCGAATATTTAGATTATTATCATGAAATTAAAATCGCGATTGAAGAAGAACAATTTGAATTTTTCTATCAACCAAATGTTAATACCGTTGATGACAAGGTTAATGGCGTTACCTTATTCCTAAGATGGAACCATCCAGAGCTAGGCTTACTAGCAGCTGCTAAATTTATTAAAGTCTTAGAACAATCAGGTGATATCTACTGGGTGGCAGTTCACGGTTTAGAAATGATGTGTAAACAATACGAGACGTTAACTAAGATTTTTGAAAATGATGAGTTATTAGTTTCTCTTTCATTAAGTGGACGTGAATTCTACAATCCAAATATTGTTTCTGATTTTCAAAAAATCTTACGTAAATACAAGTTTGACCCCAAAAACCTAGTTTTAGATATCCCGGTTCCAATTTTAATGAAACCAGAAGACGACACTATTACTAACTCAATTAATAGGTTAAAAAAGTTAGGTTTCAAAATATCAACTGATATTTATGCAGTCAACCTATTTGATCTTGAAAAGATTATGAATGAAAAAGCCGATGTTTTAACATTAGGAAGATCATTTTTAGAAGAAGATCGTCAAGCAACTAATACATATTTAAAAATATTTGCTGACAATAAAGATTCGAGTAATTCAATTTTAATTGCTGAACAAGTTGAAAGTGAAACCGAACAATCATTTTACCAACAACACAATATTAATATTATCCAAGGTAATTATATTGCTCCAGTTATGTCAATTAAGGAAACTAGTAATTGGATGACTAAGTTTAAAGGCGAACCAATGTTTAAACCAATCAAGCAAGAAGATGAACTTGAAGAAGAAGTGGTTGCCGATGAAGAAATTAAAGAAACAATTGAAGAAAAATTAGATGAAGCGGTTGAAAAAGAAGCAACGCAAAAAGATGAAAGTTTGGTAAAACCGGCTAAACCTAAAAAGAA
>CAZRJV010000064.1:0-2184 GCA_964600625.1 uncultured Acholeplasmataceae bacterium | reverse complement strand
AAGAAGCAACGCAAAAAGATGAAAGTTTGGTAAAACCGGCTAAACCTAAAAAGAAGGCAAAAGCAACTAAAGAAATTGTTGAAGATCAAGAAACAGTTATCGAAGAAGAAGCGGCGCAAAAAGAAGATAGTTTAGTAGAATCAACCAAATCTAAAAAGAAAGCTGAATCTACGAAAAAAAACAATGATAAAGACCTTGACAAAGCAAAGGATTTATAAACTTTACGAAACAATAAATGCATGAAAGCGTGGTAAAAACCATAAAATATGTGAATTTGCCGAAAATTGCAAAAGTTATTGACTTTCAATTTTAATGTGCTATAATAATAATGCATAAAAGAAAAAGGCAAACATATAGGAATATATGGACGCAAAACTAAAGGGACTAGATAAGTCA
This sequence comes from uncultured Acholeplasmataceae bacterium, assembly GCA_964600625.1. Classification (GTDB taxonomy): domain Bacteria; phylum Bacillota_I; class Bacilli_A; order Acholeplasmatales; family Acholeplasmataceae; genus DUQW01. The sequence continues at coordinate 1,788 of CAZRJV010000064.1, read as the reverse complement.
GCCAGTTACCAAAGTGTTGGTAACTGGCTTTTTTATATTTCAAGAAAGGGGGTGTTGTTAATGAAAACAGATCCACTATTTAATCTCAAACAAAAAAATATTTTTACAAGAGAAAAAAAGATAACATTCGCATTAATTATTACCGGATTATTATCAATCATTCTAGTTTTAATTACTGTATACGGACAATTTACTGGGACGTTTTTAGTTAAGTTAACATACGCCGCCGAGAAAAAAGGAATTATGTTATCTGAAAGCGGAGACTTTACTGATTCAACTGAGAAGTTGACATTAAAGCCGATTCAAGATGTTGAAGATATCGTTGAATCTAATCTATTAAGAATCGACGAAATATTAGCGGCACCAGGTGGTCATTATGATGACCCCGATGGCAACAATTATTATGTTGCCTACAATTTCTTCTTAAAAAATGTTGGTGATGAGGTAGTTGATATTAGATATGACTTTCGGGTCTTAGCTCAACAAAAGCGCCTCGATAAAGCAACTACTGTTATTTTTTATGAACACGGCTCAACTGGTGAAGCACCAATTAAGAAGTATTTTATGCAAGAAGAAGACGAAAACTACTTAGGTGGTTCTAGAATTCCTAACTTCAATGTTAATGAAGTAATGAAATTCACTTTAATCGTCTACATTGATGGTAACCGTAGCAACGAGACAATGTTAGGTGGAGCCGTAAAGATTGATTTAGTCTTTACAATTGAAACAGCAGGAAGAGAATAGTAAGATGAAAAAAGTGCTAATTACGATACTAGCATTCATGTTACTGATCTCAACCCTTGTTACATCTACTTACGCATGGATTACTCTTGCTAGAACTAGCCAAGTGGAAGATATTTGGTTACTCGCTACTCTAGGTGACTCATTAGAAATATCAGTTGACGGCGTTAACTATTATGAAGAGTTACCAAAAGAGATTTTGTATCAACGTTTTAAAAAAGTTGAACTATTAGAAATTACCTCACCTGACGGTGTTAACTTCTCGCACATCAAAGATGATGTGAAAGTCGTTGAAAATGAAAGTTATATTAGCATTGAGTTTCATTTTAGAACGACTTCTAAAAGAGAACGCGATGTCTATCTCGCTAACAATATCTCTAAAGAAATTAGTTATTATGACGAAGCGAGACGGGATGGAACTTTCGTTGTTTCAAAGGGAATCAATTACAAATCAAAGTTTGATTTCCAATATGATATAGACGATGTTGTAAAAGCTGGTGAAACTAGAACGTATCACGCTAGTGAAGCTATAAGACTTTCAACAATTACTAATAGTAATAATGAAGAAGTTATTAAAATATTTGATTTAAGTGAAAATGAGCATCGCGGTTTTGGGAAAACATATGGTGCTTATGATTATTATAATAAAGTAATGAATACGAACTTGGTTATACCAAGCGAAATCCCCCCCACCATTTACCAATTATCAGAATTTGATCCTAACGGACCATTTAGTTATGATGATAACTCAAAAGTATTAGAGTTAAATGATGAAGTAATCATCGATGGCATCACTTACTACACGGGAAAATTAAAATTAAATATTTGGTTAGAAGGATGGGATGCTGATTTGTTTGATCCGGTCATTGCTGACCGTATTAAAATTCAACTGCAATTTAAAGCAGTTAGAAGAAATAGTTAATAAAAAAATATTTAGAAAAAAGGAGAATTTAATATGAAAAAATTAACTAAAAGATCTATTTTGGCTGTACTAGCATTAGTTTTAGCGGTTGTTACATTAGGAACAACATCTTATGCATGGTTTAC
>CAZRJV010000063.1:0-6704 GCA_964600625.1 uncultured Acholeplasmataceae bacterium | reverse complement strand
TAACCTTGGGGATTAGCTTCACTACTTGTACTACTTATTCCACTGCTCAAAGCGCTTGATGCCCAAGATAATAGGCGCATCGAAAGAAAAATCGTCGTTGTTATTTAACCATCGTTAGTGAATTCAAATGATTATGATACATCTTTTTAGCTTATTAAGATTTCTTACAGCGAAAAAATAGAAATATTTAATGAAGTAATTGGATGGCGAAAAATGAAATTAGAACAATAAGTGTCGCAACCGCCATCTCTTTCCAAGTATGTCGTTTAAGTGTAAGGGATGACCAAAAGACAACCCCATACATTAATAGGCAAGGAATGACCACATAATAGTGCGGTAAGTAATAAGAAAAAAATACAAGTGGGCCAGTAATACTAGTCATATGGCCGCTTGCTTTAAATTTTAAAACGTTTGTGATTAATAGTAAAAACGCACTAACAAAGTAGGATTGGAAAATAATAACCGCGACTTCACTCATTTCGACAACAAACGATAAAATAAACCCAATGAGATACCCAACAAAAGTAAAAATAAATGAGGTTTTGCGCATTGTTTTCCGTCTCGTTTCGACATTTTTATCAAAAAGAAAAGAAAGCGGATACGCTAACAAGCATACTAAGCCTAGTAAGCAAACAACGTAAATTGCATCAATTAACGTAATAAACTTTGTTAACCATAAGATAAGCGCTAAAAAAGAAACAACAAGAGGCGGGATCGTAATGACTCGAATAATTTTTGCAAACTTATTGTTCATCGCGCGGCACCCCAAAGAAAAAAATGGCAATTGTGCCTGGACCCGTATGCGCACCAATCGTTGTTCCAACATAATTAATGACAACTTCTTTGACGTTTGGGTAACGCTTTTTAATAAGAGCTTCTAAAACTAATGCTTCATCTAATACGTCAGCGTGGACAATATAAATCTTCCCAGCATAATTAAAATGATTATCGATAAGTTCTTTCATTACTGCTAACATTTTAAGTTGGACACGTTTCTTCCCAACAACTTTATAGCGAGGGATTAATTCGCCAAATTCATTAACATAAAGTAATGGATTAATATTAAATAAGTTACCCATAAAGCCGCTTAGTTTTGTAAGGCGGCCACCACGGACATAATAAGATAAATCAGTTGTATAAAACCAGTGGTTAAGCCGTAATTTATTTTCTTCAACCCACGTATAAAGTTCATTAAGTGTTTTACCTTCATCGCGTAAATCAGCAAGCGTATCCATAAGCATCCCATAACCCCCGGAGGCCGCGAGACTATCAACCACAATAATTGTGCGGTCGGGATACAATTTACTTAATTCATTGCGCGCAATTTGAGCGCTATTAAATTCACCTGATAACGCACTTGAAAGTGAAACATGAACAATATCTTTTCCTTCTTCAAGAAACTTCATGAAATATTGTTTAAAATTTTCGCTATTTGGTTGCGATGTTTTAGAAGGTACGCCTAACGCCATTTTTTTATAAAAGGCTGGATAACTCATCGACTCACCTAAATCATCGATATATTCTTTCCCGTGGAGGCTAAAGTAATAGCTTATATAATGAATGTCACGCCGCTTGAAATGGTCTAGACTTAAGTCGGCGGTTGAACATGCGCTAATAATATAATTTTGCATAATATCAAATCTCCTATTTGCGCATTCATTCTAAAACGGAGGATAAAGTGAGTAAACCTACACATAAATCAATTTTTGTAGAGTTTTATTTTTTACTCTACTAATAGTAGAATTCATCGAAAAGTGGTATATTTACAGTATGAAACAAATCCATTCTGATGTTAAAGAGCACATCGCCGCTAATATTAGTTATTACCGCCAACAGTTAAATATGACGCAGTTAGAACTTGCTGAAAAACTTAACTATAGCGATAAACTTGTTTCAAGTTGGGAACGCGGAGAACGGGTTCCGGATATTTTTACGTTAAAAGAATTATCTCGCATTTTTGGCGTTTCGATTGATACACTAACGGAAAAGAAAAAAGTGAAAATTAAGCGCCAAATTAATATACAACTTATGGCGACACTTTATTCACTTATTCCCTGGCTTGTCATCGCAATTATCTTTTTTGTTTTTAAAATTGCTGAAGTTTCTTTCCCATTATGGAAACTAGTTATTTATGCTTTGACCGCATCGAGCCTAACTTTATATATTTTTAATTTAGTTTTTAAGAAGATTTGGTTTATTTATGCCTATTTAACAGTGTTTATTTGGACACTCGCCTTATCACTATTTATAAGTTTTGGTCTTGATCATGTTTACTTTATTTGTGCGGCCCCAATTTATTTATTTTCGATGTTTTTAATGTACTATTTAATTCATCTTAAACTAAAATAGTTTCAAATCTCTCATCTAGTTAATTTGATTGCAACCTTAAATTGGGTTGCTTTTTTATTTTTGCACCCTTTTCAATGTTTTTGTATTTTAAACATCATGAAAACTAAAATTTATAAAAAATATTTTTCATTTAAAATTATTTATCAAAGCTAATCTTATTAAGATGACTTTATCTTAAATTCCATTAAGACTGGGTTATGGTCACTATAAACAAAACCGTATCCATACCGCGGATCCGTTTCAAGTAAATTTTCTTGTTGGTAAACACTACCAGCACTATCAAGCGTTTCGATACTTACGACTTCAATGTTATCACTAACAAGAAATCCATCAATTGTAACCATAAAGTTATCAATAATACCGTTTTCATTTTTATCGAGAAAGTTAATCGAAGCATCACGACATGTTGGGTAATTTGTTGGCCCATGGGCAGTTATATCAGTATCTTTAAAGTCGTATTGATATACTTCTTCTTCACCCCATAAGTTTGTTACGGTTTGGCCGTCTAAACTTGGATTAAGCCGCAAATAATTGTACCAATCGGTATTTAGCCCATCGGTTTCTTGAGCGTTAAAGACATTGTTTTTATATTCGGTTCTTGTTAAAGGATTATCAATAACTAAGTCATGGTTAAAGTCGCCACCAATAATTACGAAGTTATCTTCGCCATCAATATCACGGGCTAATTTATATGCTTCTTTTAGTTGTTGAAGTTGGACTTTCCGCACAACACCATTTTCATCATAAGCAGACATATGGACATTAAAGATATATAGCTTTTGCGTTGATCCTTCAATCGCAATTTCACTAACGGTGAAGGAGCGATCTAAGTCAAAAAACTTTCCAAAGAAACTATCCGTAATTTTAAATTCATACCGGTTAGCGTCGGCAATTTTATATTTTGAATAGGTTGATATTCCTGAATTTGATTTACCAATTGGTTCATTAAAGGGATAGGCTAAATAAGCAGAATGATAATTAACGCCATAGACACTTGCGTATCCCGCATGTTTTTCATTACCAATTTCAACTTGGTTTACTTTATACGATCTTGTTGATGATGTATCAACTTCTTGATAAAGCGCAAAATCTAAATCAGTAACTTTTAAAATCGTATCATACGCGCCATTTGTGTTAAATAACGCGCGTTCTTTACTTAAAGCATGAGCGTGCTTACCGGTTGTTTGCTTTCTTCCTTGGCTAGCAACATATTCTTCTTTAAAAACGGAACTATCCATAAAGAAACTATAATCGCGTTCATAGGCCCCAAAGCCAATATTATAGGAAGTGATTTTGAAACTTTTACTATCAATGTCACTACTCTTAATTGTTGCGGTTTGGTTATTATTTATTTCTAAGGCGGTATCACCAATACGACTATATGAACCAATAACATAACCTAAGTAAGAAATCGCGACGAGAATTACAACAAGTAAGACACTACCAACACTAATGAGGGTAATCTTTAAAGGCTTCTTCATTTTCTTTTTGCTCATAACAATACTCCTATTTAATTATTATAAATTTATTTTGTTTACTACCATTAATGATAGATTTTTTTTAATTATATAATGATGAGGCGAGAAATCCACTATTTATAATTAATTTGATAAAAGAAAAACTTAAAAGTTAAGTGACAGACTGATTGCAAAAAGAAATTTACCAATAAAAATAAATACCATTTACAATTCACTTAGGCCTTCCTTGCCAGAAAGGAGGTTTTTTGAATTGGTAACCTAAGTTAAGTGTATTCTAAAGAATCGCGATACAAATATTATTAGAAAGAAATTTATCATTTAGTGAAATTGCGCAAGAAATGGAGCGCTCCATCTTTTCGATTACACGTGAGTTTCAACGTAATGCAAGATTTAAGTATATAAATAACGATAAGTGTTTAAAACCATTAATGGTTTGCAACAAATGCAAAAAGCGTAGTTATTGCAGATGTATTCAAACTTTTTATGACTATTACACCAAGAAAAAACTTAAAGGTAAACACCATCGTGTAGCAATGACTCACTTAGCTAAAAAACTAATAAGAATAATATTTCATTTAGAGAAAAACAAAGTTTACTTTGATCAATCTCTATTAAAATAAACCTTACTAAAAATGTGGCGGTTTAGTAGATTAATAACTTTTTATGGTAAAACCTCTGTAATAAATACCTTAAGATGTCTTTTAGTATTTATTATTAATATTACTCTTGACTTTAATAGTTACTCACCCCTACTTGAAATCTACGCACCCCTAAATTGATGGCTTTGTTAAGCTATGATTAAAATCTAAATCTTAAAATCCCTAATAAAATTAAATGTAACTATCAAAAAAGCGAATAATTTTATTAATATCTTTTTTTCTACCAAATATTATTAACTTATCATTTGATAGTAAGATAGTGTCTTTATTGGGTAGGAAAACTTTTTTATCTCTTTTTACAATTAAAATATTAATAAAATAATTAGTTCTGCTGTTTAAATCTACAATTGGCGTTTCTTTAAAATTTTCTTTTAATTTAATTTCATATGCATCAAAGTCGTCAATTAAGTTAAAATAATCGATTACACTATCGCTACTAATTTTATTTGCAAGTTTCTCACTAGCAATTTTTAATGGATAAATAATATCTTTTGCCCCAATTAGCTTAATTGTATCCTCAAAAGATTCATCATCGACACGAACAGTTATATTTTCGACACCTAACTGTTTTAGTCTTATTATTGTTATAATTGTCGTTGAGATGCTTTCTTTATCGGATTGCCCAAACGCAATAACAACATGATCTACATCCTTAATTCCTGCTTCTTTTAATGCTTTTTCATCTGTAGAATCACAAACTATTAGCGAATTTGTAAAAGAGGTCGCTTTTTTGAGTCTCTCTTCATCATAATCTAATGCCAACACATCAATATTATTTTTTGAAAATGATTCGATTAAGTTTAAGCCAAATCTTCCTACTCCTATTACTGCTACTGTTTTTTTCATTTAATCACACTCCTAAATTAAAAATTCTAAATCGATATATTCAATGTTTTCATGTTTTTTATCAGTGAAAATCAATGCTCCAAAAAAAGTAATAACTCCTATTCTTCCAACTAACATTACTATAATTAATACTATCTTTGAAATAGCAGTTAAGTTGCTAGTTAAGCCAAGTGATAATCCTGTGTTAGAGTATGCACTAAACACTTCAAATAAAACTTTTACAAAACTTTCATCTTCTACTATCAATATAACAACCGTTGCCAATGTTGTAATAATTAAACTTAATATTAAAACCAAGTATGCTTTATTAATATAATTATTAGGTATTTTTCGTTTTTTATAAGTAGAAGGTCGATTAATAAACTGTGCTTTAGTTGCTTTAAATAATGTAAAGACAGTAGTTACTTTTATTCCACCAGAAGTTGATGCCGGTGCGCCCCCTATAAACATAAAGATAATAGTGAGAAATATTGTTGATGTTTTAGCATTCAAATAATTATAAGTATAGAACCCAGCTGTTCTAATTGTTGCCGCATGAAACAAAGAATTAATTATCGATGCATTCTTTTCTAATAAAAAGAAAAGTATTCCACTACTAAAAAGTAAAATCAATGTCATTGTTAAAACTATTTTGCTATGAAAATTAATTTTTTTCCATCGCTTGTTTTTAACCACATCATAAATTACTAAAGTTCCAATTCCACCAAGAACAATTAAAGAAATTGTCAAAATATTAAAATACAAACTTTCACTATAAACCATTAGACTGTCATTCCCCAAAATAGAAAACCCTGCATTATTATATGCTGAGATTGCATGAAAAACAGAATGTCCTAGAGCTTCACCAAAACTGTATCCTTTATACATAAAAAATGGCAAAAACATAATAATCCCGATAAGTTCTATAGCAAGCGATATAACTACTATTCTTTTTATTGTTTTTACTATACCATCTCTATGCGATAGACCAATATTTTCTTTTGATAAATCTCGATTTTTATAGCTAATTTTAACACCGATTAACGTCAATAAAAATACTTGTATTGTTATAATACTCAAACCACCTAATTGAACTAATAAGGCAATAATAATTTTTCCAAAAACAGTTAAGCTTTCGGTTATTCCGATTGGATCAAGGCCTGTGATTGTTACTGCAGAAACAGAAGTAAAAAGCATGTTTAAATAACTAACTTTGCCGTTAGTAGAAAAAGGTAAAAATAATAGTAGTGAACCAACTAATGCTAAAACCATATATACTATCAAAATCTTTTGTTTGTGTTTTATTCTTTTCATTTAATTCTTTCTTTATGTTGTTTATATTTTATATCTTCATATCTTAAAAAATCAATCCTAAGATAGGTTGTCCATATTT
>CAZRJV010000062.1:0-6747 GCA_964600625.1 uncultured Acholeplasmataceae bacterium | reverse complement strand
TCTCCTTGGTTATTTTTAACTATATTTGCTAACAGAAATTCGGCTAGCATTTTAGATGCAAACCCTAATGTTACAGTTTTTAATGGTAACAGATCTCGGCTTACTTTTTCTGATAGATAACTATCATCTGGATTTTCATCCAATTGTGAAACAATAACTTTTAAAGCTTTTTCTAGATGCAAAACAAACATATCATAAGCTTTTTCTTTTCCAAGTATACTAGTTAGTTCTCTTGTTCCTTGACTCACATTATTTAAATTGGTTACTTGCTTTAAGACCGTAATACTAATAATAAATGCGATATGTCCTTTTCCATATTTTTTCTTAACAGGAGCAGGAATATATTTATGTTTAACATAGTTATTAACCATTGCAGCCGTTAAATAAAAATCTTTATTTTCATCAACAATAAAAATCGGATTTAAAATCTCGTGAATATATTCTAACACTTGATCTAAATATAGTGAGATATCAGGCAAATCATCCCATCTTGGTAATTCATATGTAACGACGTTTTTTGCCCAACCTTTAATTAAGTCCAAACAATCACCTCATCTAGTTATTAATACTAGATTAACACATTTTAAAAATTAATCAAGAAAAATAACCATTGATTTAATAAAGTATTATATTTTTTATTATCTTTAATGGATTCTATAATTTCGACAACAAAAAAACCGTATTTTATAATTGATAATTTATAAATACGGTTTTATATGCTATTCGTTCTTTTCGTCAATTACTAACTTATAAAGTCCTTTATTATTATTTTTTATATAATACAAGGCCTCATCAGCCTTATGGAAAAATTCTTCCGGCGAATATTGGTGAATATCAGTAGTGAAAAACGCCCCTATACTAACATTTATCAAATAATTGGATTTAGTATCAACTTCGTTTAACTTAATTGTTAATTGATCAAGAATTTCATATAATCGACTAATCATTAGATCAGTTCCGATTAAAACAAATTCATCGCCACCAATACGATAAGCGTTAATTTGATTTTCAGTAGCAAACATCTTCAAAACTTGTCCGACTTTTCTAATGACATAATCACCATGAAGATGACCTAACTCATCATTAATATTTTTAAAATGATCTAAATCTAAGATAATTATTGAGACATTATTAAAAGATGCTTTTAAATAAAGTTTTTTTACATCTTCATTATATGAGCGTCGGTTAGGAATTCCTGATAATTCATCTACACTAGCTTGCGTATGATATGATTTCATCACATAAGCATCATTCATCCGAATATTACTAATCATAATATTATAGGGAATACCAATAATAATGCTTGAATAAGTTATAAATTGATCACTAATAAACATTAGTGGTGATCTAAAGAAATATGATAACACTAAAAATAATGTAGCTGAAGAAAAAATTGATATTAAAATATCTCTTCTGCGAAGATTAAGTAATGAAGGTAGCAAGATATTAAATAGCAGAAAAAATGATGCTCTAGTATTTTCCGTACTAATAAAAATACTTATTATCAAAATATAGATCATCGATAAAAGCATTGTTAAATAGGTTAACATTTGTGAGACCAATTTATTATTATATTCGCGTTTTATTATATAACTAGATAAGCTCATCATTCCTAACATCACAACAAACATTACACCGTGAACGATAGCTAACAGCTGGCGATTAGAAGTATTTGGAAGCAAAACAAAAGTACCAATGATAAAAAATATCATGGCTAGAATAAAGGTTGATGCGATTTTTCTAATAGACTCGATATTAGAATAATATAACCGCTCTTCATTTTCATCAAAAAATTGTTTGAAATTAATTTTGTTGTGTTCTATCATAAAACCTCTTTTAATTATTTTTTTAAAGTAAGACAAAGATAAATTGACGTTATTTGATATATCTTATAAAATAACCTCTTACTTATAACTATTACATATATTATAACTCATTTATGTCTATATTAGAAAAATATCACGAAAATCAGTTAAAACTTAAGGAAAACAAGAAATTTATATCATTATAATCTAAATTAAAAAAACCATATAAATATTAAAAACCTAAAAAGTGAAAAAAATACTATACTAATCAGTTTTACATCGTTTTATATAATGTTATATTTTAATATATTCCAATAAATGGTGTGAATATTGGAAAAAGTTATTACTACAATAAACCAATTTTTCACAAAATTTGCCATATATAATATATAAACGTCTATCTTTAATTATAGTTTTCAAGGTTGGTAACCAATATAATAATATGTTATACTTCAAAAAAAGGAGGACCAATTATGAAATCTATCAATGTCACATCTGAAGTTGGAAAATTAAAGCAAGTCTTGGTTCACCGGCCGGGATTTGAACTAGAAAATCTAACCCCAAAATGGTTAGAGTTACTACTCTTTGATGATATACCTTGGCTAAAAGCCGCTCAAGAGGAACATGATTTATTCGTAACTGAACTTAATAATAATGGTGTCCAAGTTATTTATTTGGTTGATTTAGTTGAACAAAGTTTAATAAACCAACAAGTCACTGAGTCATTTATTAACCAATTTTTAATCGAGTCTGGAATTGAAAATGTAAAGGTAGCTAATAAACTTAAGAAATATTTACTATCATTTTCAAAAAAGGAAATGATTGAAAAAATGATTGCTGGAATTGAGAAAAATGAAATCAAAGGTTTAAAAAACATGACCTTACAATTAAGAATGGAGGATTATCCATTTATTTGTAATCCAATGCCTAATTTGTATTTTGCAAGAGATCCCTTTTCCAGTATTTTAGATGGTGTTTCTATTAACAAAATGCATACAAATATTCGCGCTCGCGAAACTATTTTTGCTGATTATATTTTTAAATACCACCCTAATTATAAAGACGTAAAGAAATTTTATAACCGTGCTGAGGGTTCTTCGATTGAAGGCGGTGACATATTAGTTCTTGATGAAAAAACATTAGCAATTGGTGTTTCAGAAAGAACTGAACCAAATGCGGTTGAATTACTAGCGAAAAACCTATTTAAGAATAGCGAAATAAATACTATTATAGTAATAAATATTCCAAAAGTTAGAACTTTTATGCATCTTGATACAGTCTTAACTCAAGTTGATGAAAACAAATTTGTTGTTCATCATGATTTCTTAAAAAAATTGGATATCTTTATTCTAAGTAAAGATAATAATAATAATATTAAAATATCACAAAAGCATCAAACCATTAAACAAGTCTTTTCCTATGTATTAAAATCAACAATTACCATGATTCCTTGTGGGTCAAATAGCAAAATCGCTTCTGACCGAGAACAGTGGAACGATGGTGCAAACACTTTAGCGATTGCTCCGGGTGTGGTAATTGCTTATGAAAGAAATACCGTGACCAACAAGTTATTGCGTGACCACGGTATTAAAGTAATAGAGATTAAATCTAGTGAAATTTCACGAGGTCGTGGGGGACCAAGATGTATGACAATGCCTTTAATTAGAGAGTAATTATAAACTCATTAGTTTAATTACTTCATCAATATCTTTTTTAATGATATTTAATGAACTGATCCAAAAATCTTTGTTAGTAACATCAATTCCCATTGAAGCAGCAGTGTCTTCAACACTTGCTTTAGTTGTTAATGCTAGTAACTTATCATAATTTTGGATAAAACTTGCTTTATCCTCTAAATACATGGCATATAAACCTTTCCCAAACAATAAACCAAATGCGTAAGGGAAGTTATAAAAGTTTAAGCCTGCACTATAATAATGGCCCTTATTTAACCACATATATGGATGCAATACATTATGATCTAATCCATCTAGATAAGCTTCCTTTTGAGCTTTAATCATCTCAGATTTCATGATATCTTTTGAAATTGGACCTTCAGCAAGTTTAAAGATGTTAGTTTCAAACATATATCTAGATAATATATCTATGATTACTTGAGTATCGCCCTGTAAGGCTATTTCTAACACCGATAATTTCTCTTCCTTGTCACTTATTTCACTTAATAAATGATTCGTAACAATCGTTTCACAAAAGATTGATGCTGTTTCAGCTAACGGCATCGGATAACTCCAATTAAGTGGCGTATTATCGCTAATAATCTCACCATGATAACCATGACCTAGCTCGTGAGCTAGTGTCGATACATCAGAAAGTGAACCAGTAAAATTGGATAAAATACGACTTTGTCTTAATTGAGGCTGGTTGCTACAAAAAGCACCGCCTCTTTTTCCTTTTTTAGGAAACGGATCAATCCAATTTAGATCAAATGCCTTTTTGGCATAACTTCCCAATTTTGGACTATAACTATTAAATGATTTAATAATTATATCTTGAGCTTCTTGATATGAATAGGTTTTGTCTAGTTTCCCAACTGGAGCAAATAAATCATAAAAAGGAAGACCATTATCATGATTTAGATATTTTGCTTTTGCTTTTAAGTAATTAGCAAAATATGGTCTAAATTCTAACATTGCTTCAATCATCGCATTAAGTGTTTCTTCTTTCATATTAGAGCGCAATAATGTTGGCTCTAAGACGTTTTTATAGCCTCTTAAATCATTGATTGTTACTACTTCTCTTTTAATGTTAGAAAGAGCCATCGCGGCAACCTCATCAATCTTTTCGTAAGCTTTAAGCTCTGCCTCATAAGCATTTTTTCTAACCGATGGATCATTGTCATAAGCTAGGTTTCTTGCTTCTGATAATGTAATGTTTTCATTATTAAAACTAACATCCAATTTCGAGGTTAAAAGTGATTGAAGTTGCGACCAAGAACTTGATGACAATTGTCTCAGTTTTGAATATAGAACTTCTTCTTTTTCAGTTAATAGATATTTTGCGCTTTCTTTTTCTTTTTGTAACTGAAAAAGATTATCTAAAACTATTTCATTATGACGGTATTTATCAAGATCAACATTTGATAAATACCTAGTAAATAAAACGCTAGTTGCTGTCATTTCATTTAACATCTTTGATATCTTAGCCATGTTAACTAAAGATTGCTGATTAGAAACATCAGTAGCATTAATTAAACTATTAAAAGATGATAATGTTCTAACAGTTTTAACTATATCTTGGTTAATCTTAATATATGTTAATATTATGTTTTGTTCATCATTAGTTTTAATTAAATCATTCAATTGATTATATTCATCAATTAATTTTTGTAGTTTGTTAATATCTTCTTGATACTTAGGGTCATCAAACCCTAAATAAAAATCGTCTAAATTCCAATTCATTTTATTAATCCTCCTATAAATTTGAAATAACTTGGTTTTCTTCTTCTGTTAACGTAAAGTCAAAAATATCAAAGTTTTCTTGTTGTCTAATTTCATTATGAGATTTAGGAATCACAACAACGCCACGACTAATTTGATAATTTAAGATAACTTGTGCCCAACTTTTATTATATTTTTTGCCAATTTCATTTAAGATTTCCTTTTGACTATCACTAACGTTTTTTAATGGGCTCCATGCTTCAATAACAACTCCATTGTCTTGGCCAAATGTCACTAGGTCATCTTGCCATTTACCGGGGTATGAAGCAATTTGATTAATAGCTGGTTTAATCTTAGCATTATCTAGTAAATATTGTAGTTGATTATTTTTAAAATTAGAAACGCCAATTGTCTTAATTTGTCCACTTTCTACAAATGATTCTAACACTTGATATACTTGAAGTATTTCTTCTAGGTTTTGCCACGGATGATGAATTAAAACAATATCAATATAATCGGTTTGAAGGTTTGTTAAGCTTTGTTCAATTGCTTTTCTCACCTCATGTTCTTTAATATAGCCATCACGACCTGGTATTTTAGTCGTAATGATAAAATCACTACGCGCTAAACCACTCTCAACAACTGCCTTTCCGATAACTTTCTCATTACGATAAGCAATTGCAGTGTCAATTAACCGGTATCCGTTTCTTATTGCATACTCTAATTCTTTAGTATCGTAGTTTAAGTCACCAAAAAATAAATTATCTACTTTACCAAATGTATTAGTACCTATCCCAATTAAAGGTATTTCAATACCGTTGTTAAGTTTAATTGTTTTCATAACCATTCCTCCATATCTGTTATTAAATATTTTCAAAACAACAATTTGTTGTTATCTATAATCATTATACAATGTTAGTTTTTTTAATGTAAAGTAAAGCAGTGCTTAAAAAAGCAAATGAATTTAATTTAAATAATATTTTTCAATTTCTAATAGCTTTAATTTTAAAAACCGCTCACATTTTCGAGCGGTTATCAAACTTATTAATTTTCTGATTGCATCTTTTTACGACTTATTAAAATTTCTATTCCAAAAAAAAGCAAGCCGAAAAGTAACATAAATAACAAAATTATAATTATATGTACTTAACATGAAGTTGGTATTATTTGAAATTGAAGCAATTAAGACATAACTTAACATATTGAAATATAGTGTTATAAAGGTTAATAATAACTTTAACTTTATAAAAACAGAGTTAGCAATAACACTAACTCTGTTTTAAAACTAATCGATTTTAATATGATTTACTCATCAATAATCGAAACATAACCTAAATCAGCATTAACTAATAACATATCTCCTGTTTGAATAATATCTGTCGCATGAGAAACATTAGATACTAATGGTAGTGCATATTCTCTAGCGACGACTGCTCCGTGTGATAATGCACTTCCAACCTCTGTTACAAGTCCACCTATTATGGCATAATAAGGCGACCATCCAATGTCTGTATATCCAGACACCATGATTTCACCAGGTTCTA
>CAZRJV010000061.1:0-6816 GCA_964600625.1 uncultured Acholeplasmataceae bacterium | reverse complement strand
GTGATAGAAGAATTATAGAAAACGATTGGAATATAGTTAGAAATTTTATTGTTGAATTACATGATAAGTTAGAAAATCCATCAGATGAGTATCCAAAGATTTCACAACTTAGAGAAAAAATGCTCTACATGGATACTGCACCAAAATATCCTAATCCCCCAAGATTTAGATTAAAGAGGCAAGTAGTTAGTGCAATGGCACAAGAACACTTAGGGGAAGATTTCATAATATTAGAAAAAGAAAAGCAATTTACTTCATATGATGAACTTTATAATATATTGAGAGAATTTACTGCGAAATATAAAAACAAGACTGTTGAGGATATAGCAAAAGATTTAGGATTAACACTAAGTTATAACAAGGCAGGAGTAGTTGATAAAAAAATCAATGAACAAATTTTAACATCTGCATTTGGTGTTAAGTCTGGTAAACTAAGAAATATTGATGTCTTTGCTAAGATAGGTGTAATACCAAAAACTCTGACTTTAACAAATAGTGGTGGAAGAACTGAAGATACAAAATTTGATACAATTGATTTTGAAGAATGGAAAGACAAAGATGTAGATTTTGAAGATTCAACAATTTATGATTTTTTTGCAAACCAAAGTCTTTTGTTTTCTATTTTTGAAGAACCTATCAATAATTCGCCATTAGAAAAAAACAAGTTTTTAGGTTTTAAGCGTATTGTTTTTAATGAAGAGTTTATTAATGAGCATGTAAAAAAGGTATGGGATGAAGTCAGAACATTGCTATTTGAAGATAGTTTTGTAGTATCACAAGTTAGAGATAAAAACGGTGACTTAATTATAAATAATAAAACAGGAACAATTAGAGAAGAAACTAACTTTCCAAAAGCAAAAGATAATGTAATATTTTTAAGAGGAACAGGTAAAGATTCTACGGCAAAGACATTATTGTTAAATGGTTTTAACATTTATCAACAACAATATTGGATAAAGGGATCTTTTCTTGTTGATATGTTATCAGAAAAAGAATTTATCTAAAATTAGTTAATAAGCCTAGATTTAAATATTTTTATTGTGAAAAAAGATTAAAACAGCTAAAATCTAGGTCTAGCAAAAAAAATGCCCGACCTTGAACATTATTTCTTTGACTTAGAATAGTATAATGTGGTATGATTTTACTTAAGTAAAAGGAGTGAAAAACCATGATAACAATTAGTTATAACAAATTATGGAAAAAATTAATAGATATGAATTTAAATAAAACTCAACTGAGAGAGTTGACTGGAATTGGAACAGGGACAATGTCTAAGTTAAGTAAAGGTGAAGCAGTAGGATTAGAAGTAATTGCAAAAATATGCTTTGCTTTAAAATGTAATATAGAAAATGTGGTGGAATTTATATATGAGTAAATTAAAACAACATAAATTTAAAGGTTTATCCCTTTTCGCAAGTGCAGGTATTGCTGAGTTTGGTTTCAAAGGAACTAATGTAGATATATTAATAGCTTCAGAGTTGTTGCAAAAAAGAATGGATGTTCACAATTTTTGGCATCCTAATGTTATCCCTATAAGTGGTGATATAACCAATAAGAAAACCAAAGATAAATTGATAGAAAAATCCAAACAAAAAGGAATAGATTTTATATTTGCAACACCCCCATGTCAAGGTGTGAGCTTAATTGGTAAAAACAAATCTAATGAACAAATGTTAGCTGATGATAGAAATTATCTGATTTTTCATGCATTTGAGATATTTGATGCTTTAGAACCTAAAGCAGTTTTAATAGAGAATGTTGCTAGATATTTTAAAATTAAATTTATCTTTGATAATAAATATTATAGTCTAGAAGAAATTATAAGAGATAAATATGGAGATAGATATAATTTAGATTTCCATGTTTTTAACGCTGCAGATCATGGTGTACCACAAAATAGAGAAAGAGCAATAATCAGAATGTGGAAAGATGATTTTGTGTGGGAAAATCCAAAATTGCAAGATAGAATAACTATGGAAGAAGCGATAGGTCATCTACCTTCAATAGAATCTGGAGAAAAATCACACATAAAAAACCATTATGCTAGAACCCATACTGATGCACATATAAGATTTATGAAACATACTCCAACAGGAAAATCTGCATTTGAAAATGAGGTTCATTACCCAAAAAACGAGAAAACTGGTCAAAGACTAAAGGGGTATGCATCAACATATAAAAGAATGGACTGGGATAAACCAGCCCCAACAATTACTATGAGAAATGATGGGATTTCTTCACAAAGTAATGTACACCCAGGTAGAAAGTTAGCAGATGGTACATACTCAGATGCACGAGTTCTAACAATTAGAGAGCTTTTTATACTAAGCTCACTAGACCCAGATTTAGATGTCCCATCATTTACATCAGATATTCAAATAAGACATATGATAGGTGAAGCTGTACCACCGAAATTAATACATGAGATTGTTGTAGGACTTAAGAATAATGTCAAATAATATTATAGGCGCATCTTTATTCTCAAGTTCAGGAATTGCAGAATACTATTTTGATAATATAGGAATTAATATAAAAACAGCAAATGAACTAATTCCTAGAAGAGCAGAATTATTTAAGTACTTTTATCCCAAAACCAATATGATCGTTGGATCTATTACAGATGAACAAATTTTCAAAACTGTTTTAGAAGATATCAAGAGAAATAATGCAAAATTCTTAATAGCAACTCCTCCTTGTCAAGGTATGAGTTCTTTAGGTAAAAAGGAATATTCGACAGACAAAAGAAATTATCTTATATTCTACGTATTCGATATTATGGATAATCACAATTTTGACTATATTCTAATTGAAAACGTACCTAAATATTTAAAGTTATACTTTCCATTTGAAGGTGAAGTTTTAAAATTAGAAGAAATAGTAAACAGAAAATATTCAGATAGATATAATGTTGAAACCTTTGTATTAAATGCAGCAGATTATGGAGTTCCTCAAAGTAGACCACGTGGTTTTATTAAAATTTATAAAAAAGGATTAGAATGGTCAAATCCAAAAGAACAGGAAAGAATACCACTTAAAGAGAGTATTGGTCATTTGCCTTCTTTAGAATCAGGTGAAGATAGTGGCATAAAGTGGCATTTTGCGAAAAAACATAATGATAGAGAAATTTTAGCAATGAAACATACTGAAGAAGGAAAATCAGCTTTAAGGAATGAAATTTACTACCCTAAAAAACAAAATGGAGAACCTATTAAAGGATTTCATAATACATATAAAAGAATGAAATGGGATGATCCATCACCTGCAAGAGCAATGAATAATGGAAATATGGGGGGACACAACAATGTTCATCCAGGAAGACTTAAAAAAGATGGGACATATTCAGATGCACGTGTTTTAACTCTAAGAGAGTTATTTATAGTTTCATCATTGCCAGCAGATATGGAGTTACCAGAATGGTGTTCTGACACATTAATCAGAACAGTTATTGGTGAAGCTATTCCACCATTATTTAGTAAGAATATTTTAAAAGGAATAGGGGTAAAGTCTAATGATTGATTTAAATAGAGATAAAAATAATAAATGGATTTTTCAAAAGAATATAAGTTCTAGTGATTTGATGAAGTCATATGTAGAAGTTTTGAATGAAATAAAAGACATAGATAAAAATCAAATTCAAGAGAAGTTAAGAGAAAAAAATGCATATACAGGGAGATCATCTTTTGGCTCATTAAGCACAATGGGAGTAAGATTTAGCCAAATGTGTTTCTATATGTTTGGATATAAGAGTACAAGAGGAGTGTTTATACCAACACAGACAACTTATAACATGATTCATGACACAAATGCTAAAAATAAAAATATGTTAGCTAATCTATTTTCAATTCAATACCCACATCCATATAGTAAAACCCCTTCGGAATTCAAAATTTATGCAGGAAGATTGATATTAAAATTATTAACAGAAGATAGAATTGGGAACAAATTATACATCGATGAATTTATATGGTTTTTACCATTTATAAAAACTATAAACGAAGAACTTTACGAAGAACTTGTGCAAAGTATCATCGAGTATAGAAAGTTGACTTTTCAAGAAAAGAATAAATTGTTTAATGATAATAACGAAGATGGATTATTTGCAAATTGTTTACATGAAGTTAAATATTATTTTGTTACAATATTCCAGGGATTTGGTGTTTTACAATTAGTACCAGATAAAAACCATAATAATAATCAAGTCTTTTCTTTTAAACACGGAAAAACTCCAACATTTAGGACTGATTCAGTTGTGCCAAGGAAAAAAACACCAGGATATGTACAGTTAAATCCTGAACTTATCGATTTAGCAAAGGATTTGTTAGATTCATTTTCAACATTTGATGTCCCAACATCTTTAGACAATAGTCATGTGTTTTCAAAACAAGAGTGGATAGAAGATCTATATGAGAACGAAATGATTAAATACTTAGCTGTTATATTCCCAAGTTATGATAGACAAAGAGATATAATTAATGCATTAGCTGATATGACTCACAAATCAAAATATGGTAGTCGAGATGGGAAAGATTTTG
This sequence comes from uncultured Acholeplasmataceae bacterium, assembly GCA_964600625.1. Lineage (GTDB taxonomy): Bacteria > Bacillota_I > Bacilli_A > Acholeplasmatales > Acholeplasmataceae > DUQW01. The sequence continues at coordinate 2,284 of CAZRJV010000061.1, read as the reverse complement.
AAAATTCTCTAAAACCAGTTTTCGAATTGTTTAGAGAAGTTTTAAATGTAGATATCATAAGTGGCTCTGGAGATACCGATATACTTTGTACTATACAAGACCCTGAATATGGTGTTAATCATTATAAAGTTAATGTTGATGCAAAAACTGGGACATCAGCAAACAACCTAAACCCTGCAAGATTAGATAGGCATATACAAAAAAATAGTTCTAGGTATTGTATTGTAGTGGCTCCAAGGTTTAGTAGAGGAACGGTACTAGATTTGGAAGGATATCCAATTGTAATAGTAAAAGCAGAATCACTTGCCACTTATTTAAGCAAAGAGTGTCTATCTAATAGAGATTCAATGGCTGACTACATTGAAGTGAATGAAATTATTTCAAATAATTTAGGTACTGATGTATCGAAAATGTTTGAAGAATTAACAGATTCTAAATATGGAATTCAAATTAATCAATAACTATTAAAGGAGAAAAACATGGCATTTCAAACACCATTAACAATTAAAGAAGTTATAGATAAAATTCATAGAAGAGAATATCTCTTACCATCAATTCAACGTGAATATGTTTGGAAACCAAAACAAGTTATTGGTTTGTTTGATTCTTTACTTAAAGAATACCCTATTAACTCGTTTTTATTTTGGAAAGTGCAAAGAACTAATGTCTCGGAATATGTCTTTTATGAATTTATTAGAGATTATAATGAGTTAAATTCCTTTAGAACAATTAAAGCAGATGTTACTGGAGAAAGAGAAATTACTGCTATATTAGATGGGCAGCAAAGATTGACCTCAATATATATAGCATTAAAAGGATCTTATGCATCATTCAAAAAATATTGTAAAAGTAGAAAAGAAGCAAGCTGCTACCCTGCGAAGAAGTTATATTTAAATTTATTAAATGAGTTAGATGAAGACAATAAGGATTATGATTTACAATTCTTTGAACAACATGAAATAAAAAATAACCAAACAAAGTTTTGGTTTCCTATTTCACAGATATTAGAACTCCATGAACAATCTGAAGTCAACGATTATTTAAACCAAAACTTAATGTATGTAGAAGATAATGACTTGAAAAGATTTGCCAGTCGAACATTATTCAAACTGCATAAGGTTATATGGACCTCTCCATTAGTTAGTTACTTTTTAGAAGAAGATTCTGAACTTGATAAAGTACTAAACATTTTTATAAGAGTTAATAGCGGTGGAACCCAACTAAGCCCAACAGACCTATTGTTTAGTTTTGCAAATTCTCACTGGACTGATATAAACTTTAAGGATTCCGTTAATACACTAGTAGATGAATTAAACAATACTGGTCTAGGATATAGAATAGATAAAGATTTTGTGATGAAATCATTACTATATTTGTCAGATGTTCCTGATATATCTGCAAAAATAGGAAATTTTACTTCAACTAATATGGGAAAATTCAAAGATAATTGGAACGAAATAAAAGAAGCTTTAAAAACAACCTTTAAATTAGTGTCATCTTTAGGATTTAATTACACAAATGTTGCTTCAAATATGATTTACCATCCAATTGCATATTATATCTTTAAAAACAAACCTAAAAATATTGAAACAAATATTAACTCAGAACAAATAAGGAATCAAATTAGAAAATGGATAGCTTCAACTTCTTTAAAAAGGTTCTTCAGTTTTGCTCCAGATGGTGCTTTAAGACCTATTAGAACTATATTATCCAAGGATATAACTAAAGAATTTCCTATTGAAACTATAAAAGAAAATTTTAGAGGCACAAATAGAAGTCTCATTTTTTCAGAAGATGATATTGCGGGTCTATTATCTTACAGAAAAAATGATTCAAGAACCTTTAATGTTCTGTCAATACTTTATCCTAATTTAAATTATAGAGATAATTTCCACATAGATCACATATTTCCAATATCGAAAATGTCAGAACAAAATTTAACTGAGAATAATATCCCTCAAGAATTGCATTTTACTTACAAATTGGAATGTGATAAGCTTAGTAATTTACAGTTACTTGAAGGGTCAATTAATTTACAAAAGAGTAATATGGACTTTAATCTATATTATGACACAATAAATGACAAACATGGTTATAGTCAAAAACATTTTATACCGGACATTAAAAAATATAACATCGAAGATTTCAAAGAGTTTTATGATGCTAGATTAAATATACTAAAAAGTAAATTAAGAGAAGAATTATCATAAGTGAAAAATAAAAAATAATATATTCAATAATCAGTGTTTATGAAGTCTTAAATGGGAAAATAGTATACTTTACT
>CAZRJV010000060.1:0-6840 GCA_964600625.1 uncultured Acholeplasmataceae bacterium | reverse complement strand
TTTAAATTTAAAAATCTTGAATAACGGGTAAAGTTTTCACTTATTTGGTTAGCAAGTTCTCTGGTTGGGGTTAAAATCAAGGCTTTAATTTTTCTTAAAGCTTGTTGTTCTTTGTTTTGGTAAAGTTTTTGTAAGATTGGGATGGCGAATGCGGCTGTTTTACCAGTACCAGTTTGAGCACTCGCTAGGATATCTTTCCCTTCTAATATTAAAGGAATTGTTTCTGTTTGAACTGGAGTTGGTGTATCATAATTAGCCAACTCAATCGCTTTTAATATTGGATTAATAATTTGTAAGTCATTGAATGTCATAGTTCTACTTTCTGTCAAAAAAAAATAAGGTGTGGTAACACCTTAATAACGGTTATATTTTTGTTACGGGTTATTATATCAGTTAAACACCTAAATAACAAGGAAAATATTTTTTTTATTTTAAACAATGTTTATAAACGCACATCAAACAGGTAACTACCTTCATAAAGGGGTCATTCTATAATCATAAGTTTGTTAAAGGGTTTATGAGGTGAAATAAACTAAAAAGTTTTTTTCCAATTCAAAATAACCTTTTTAATATATTGTTTCGAAACCTTTTTAAAAGAGATATTATATTTTTTAAGTTCACTTAATGTATTAGATTGGGAAATTAATTTATAGCTTGAGGTGAAATCATAGGTTAAATCGGGATAAATAGTTAAAACACTTGGAACATACAAGTGATAATTAATCAGTTTTGGTTGATTTATAACAATCTTTATAATAATTTGAGCGATAAAATCAACTGGAGAAATATCAATTTCATAACTACTATTTAAAGACTTATTTTGGTTATTGAGTCTTTTTACCAATTGATAGATGGCATTATTTTCTTTGTTTCTTTGAAATTTCAAATCACTATAGCGTGGCATTAGATTACCAATTCTTAGAATATAAATGGGGATGTTATCGGTTTTTTTACACTCTAACAATAAATCTTCAGCTAAGCGCTTAGTTTTAAGATAATAGTTTGAATAACTTCTTTGGCTTAAAACTTGATCCTCATCTAGATATCTTTTTTCAGCTAGCAGTAGCCCGATGGTTGAGGCATGAAAAATAGGGATTTTTTGATAGTTTGAGAAGGTGATTAAACTATTAACTAAATCAACATTGATTGGGGTAAAATCAGTTTCTTTTCCAACAAAATCGACTTTACCAGCACAGTTTATGACGGCATCAACACGATTTAATAGGTCATTATAAGTGTTTTGATTTAACCCGAAATTTGGTTCAGTAATCTCAGAAACGTATACTTGAACTCGGTCGATATCAAGTGTTTCATTAAAATAGTAATTAAATGTATCTAATAAATAGGCAGGGCCATCTAAATGTTGATGGTTTCTTATCATAACACTGATATGGAAATTAGTCTCCTTTAATAAATAATAAAGGACGTGACTACCTAAAAATCCGGTACTACCAAAAAGTAGAAGATGCTTAATAGACTTGTTTTCACTGTGATTGATTAAGGCGTGTTGTTGGGGTGAAGGGTCTTTAAGGGGAGTTTCATTTAAATAAACCATTGAATCGACTATTCTTGGGGTTTCATTAAAGATAGTAAGCGGTAGTTCAATCCCAATTTCATTTAACTCAAACATTAATGTTAAAACATCAATTGAATCAACCCCAAAATCATAGATAGTATCATCTTCATATAAGTTATCGATTTTAAAAACTTCTTTCAGTTTTTCAATGAAGATTTTTTCGATATCATTTTTTGGATTATATACTTTTTTATTGTTATTATCGACTAAAACTAACTTGGTTTTACCACTATCATTCAATAATATATCATTGGTAATGTGAATTTGAGAAGGCAAATAGATATTAGGAAGTTTCTTTTTTAAATAGTTGTAAATGGATTTAACCGTTTCATCTTTACAGACTAAATAAGTATGAACATCATCATTAGAGACAATTGTTTTTGATTGAATAACATTAGGGTGGTTCAAAAGTATTTTATCGACTTGTTCAATGTCGATTCTAATCCCATTTTTCTTAATTTGTTTGTCTTTTCGACCCACAAAAACTAGGTTATCTTGGTGATCTATATAACCAAAGTCACCCGTCTTATAATAATTTGTACCATTAATCGTCATAAACCCACTGGGGTGATAGTCTTTGGTGTAACCTGATGATAAACAAATACCTGATAATACAATCTCTCCAATATAGCCATTGGGAAGGTTTATAAAATTTTCATTTTTTATTTCTACGCTACAACCATCAAAAGGCTTACCTAAAGTAATCTCTTCATCAAAGACCGGAGTGCTTGTTACAGCAATACTAGCTTCAGTTGGGCCATAAGAGTTGTAGAGGGTGGCCTTAGAAACTTTTCTTAACGCATTTACTAAAGATTTCCCAAGTATTTCTCCCCCAGACACAATCACTTTTAAAGAAGTTAGGATCTCCGGTTTATATTTAATTATTAATTGAAGTATTGAAGGGGTCGTAGAAAGAAAATCGTTATTTAATAGATGGGGGTTATTTAGATTATTTAGATCCCCTAATGTTAAGGTTTTACCTAATAATAAACTTAAAAAGATATTTTCTAATGAAATATCAAAGTTAAAAGATGCAAGATTTAAAACCGTATTTAATCCTTTTAAATCATGTTGATAATTGTGTTGTTGAAGACAGTAATTAATGAGGCCAATCTCTTCAACTTGAACCGCTTTGGGATAACCTGTAGACCCACTTGTAAAATAGATACCTAAAACCGTGTTATCACGGATGAATGGATTTTCTTGATAAGGTTTATTATCAGTAAAAAAATCATCGTTTATCACATAAGTTACTCTCGCAACATCCTGATAGATCTCTTTGACAGAACCGGATAAATTTTCGGGTAAGAATGTGTAGGTATTATTCGATTTAAGTATGCCCATTAAGGCAATGATACGATTAATCTTATCACTTAGATCGATTTGAATTACTTGTTTATGTATACCGGCTTTTTGTAAGATACAGGAGACATGATTAGACTTTTTATCAAGTTCATAATAACTAAGCTTATTAGTATCATCTATTAGGGCAATTTTATCTGGACAAGATGTGACTTGTTGAGTAAATAAATCAAGTAGCCGTGGTTTATCTTCGCTAGAAGCAGTCAATGTCTTAAGAGCTTCGGTTTCAATAAGTTCAGAAATCTTTGAATTGGGATTTTTAAGGATATTTTTTAAGCGATTGATGACACGATTAACATAACTATTACGTTCTTTAGGCTGATTAAAAACGGATTTTTTAAAAGCGAATGATAACAAATAACTATTTTCAGGGGTCCTTTTTTCAATATACAATAAAGTAGACAGAACTGATTTCTTATTATGGAGTGTTTCTAGTTTATAGTTATTATCATAGTTTTTATCAAATGGCGTTAAATAGATGACCATCACATCAAAGAGTTGCTTAATACCTTTGTTGTGGATTGATTTTAAGATATCCTTATAAGGGTACATTTGATGACGATAAGTCTTCAAATGATTCATAATGTTTATCTTATAGGCTTCTAAAAATGAATCATTTTGATTTATTTCAATGGCTAAAGGTAATGTGGCAACTAGCATGCCACCAATCTCTTTTTCATTCTTTTTTCGGTTATGACTTGTGATACCTAAAGTGATAGTATCACTACTATTAACTACTGATAATTCGATGGCTAAAATTAATTCAAATAAAATTTGAGGCGATCCACCATAAACTGATATGAATTGATCGATTAATTTGGTTTCAGTCGGTGTTAAAGCGTGTTTCACATTGATGATAGTTTCTAAATCCTGACTTATCCATGAAGGTTTGGCATAAGTTTCTTGTTTGATAGAAAACTTATTCCAATAGTTTTTATCAATTAAGTATTGTTTAGAGGTTAAGTAATCCTGTTCTCTTTTTAAGTAGTTATCATAGGGTGAAAAGGTAAAATCTACTTTATTACTGAGATTATTTAATAGTTTAGTAGCCAACAAATTCATCGTATAGCCATCACAGACTAAATGATGTAATACGAAGACGATTGAAATATAATCTTTAAAGCTAACAAGCATCACTTTATAAGATTTTTCTTGAGGATTAATATTTTCGTTGAAGTATTCAGCAATGAATGTATCATCCCAACGATCTTTAAACGCATAATAATCGAATTCAATTGGTTTTTTATCGATATATTGATAGAATTGATTGTTTTTTTCAACAAATTTGTAGTGAATAAAATCAGCCTCGTTTAAAACATTTTCTACGGTTTTTTTTACATGATCAAGACTGGTTTCATGATATAAATGTAAAACTCCCCCAACATTGGAAGGATATTCTTTGCCATAATATTTAGTTGCGTGTAAAAAGCTTAATTGATGTTCTGATAATTTTTTCATGGTTACTCCAAACAAAGACAATTAATAAGGTTATTGGTGAACCGCTTTCCGTTTATTAACAGTATAACATAAAATAATCTGATATGACCAGGACCTATCAAGGGATTAAAAAATTGAATTATTAGATTAAATTCAAAACCTAATAAAACAATGTATAAAAAAATTAAGATTATTCCTATACGGTAGAATAATCTCAATTTTGTTTGGATATATGGAGGAGCTAACAAACTATGAAATTTGTCTCCATATTGACACAAGTGTCATTATATTTGAACAATCTTAATCAACTAATAACTTAAAAATAAACTTAGGAGCGTAATTTATAAAGTGAAGTTAGTTTTAAAATTGTTTTTTATAGATTACATTAGGAAACTGAAATAATGTCACCACTAAAAATAAACAGATGTATTGAAGGTAGATATCAATCACATGATAACTAACATATCTTGTAATAATGATGGATTGAATCACCAGTAAACCGATCACAAACAAATTAACGATAGTTTTAAAATAAATGTGATTAGAAAGGATAATAACTGCGATAAAAATTAACAAGATACCACCACAGATGGTTAAGGAAAGAACAATGTTTTCACTTTTATTGAAAATAAGTCCAGTTAAAAAAATCGCAATCCCTGATAGTAGTGGATAAAATAACAGTATTCTTTTTTCAATTAATTTACTCATACTTACCTCGAATCCAGCTATAAATAGCCTATTATGATTAAACTCTCTTAACAAGCATTAAAAATATCAGTTTAATTACAAGGATCATATAAAATATTGTGAATTCATAGTTATCATAGCCAATCTGCGATACGTACAAACAATTTAATAAAGTTAAATAATTTTTACAAAACTACTGAATGACATAAGGTATTCTTGGGGTTTCAAAGTCAACCTCATGAATATCTGCAGAAATAGTTCGTGAACCGACACTTAAAAAAACAAATAAAAGCATTAATATTACCGCTACAATAGCAAATCGTTTTTTCATTATTAAAACCCTCCTTACAGTTATGATATAATATTTATAGGGGATAAACTAGGCCCTCTAAGGGCCGTTTTTGAAAAGGGGGGTGTCATTTCTTGATATCAGATATTCAAAAAGCCATTATTCACTTAGATAATATTCGTCTTCAAAAGAAAATAACAGTCTTAGAACTGTGTGAAGGTATTTGTGGTGATAGACAATACCGTAAATATTTATCTGGTGAAACCAATATTTCAGAAAAAAGATTGATGGAGTTTGTTAATAAATTAGGGATTGGTTCAAGAGATTTTTATTATAGTCTTTATGATAAGGATAGATACGATTTTGAAGAGATTAAGACGTTATATTTGAAGTTAGAAGCCAAAAATTATGACGGGTTTGATGAAAAACTAAAAGCCTTATCTAAACTAGAAGGACTGAACTCCTATAACCAAAGATTTTTAATCTTTATCCAAACGGAGTATTCTCTTGGTAAAAAAGAAATTTCTGAAGCTCAGGCAATTATTAAGTTTTCTGAAATAAGTGAGTACCCAGAGTGTATTAATAAGAACGTTTTTGATTTTGTCGATATTATTTCTTTACACTTAATCGCTCAATTGGAATACAAACAAGGCAAGACCGGATCAGTTGATTTGTTGTTAAGAATTCTAAGAGACCGAGATATCATGTATTTGTCCTCAGATAACGAAAGCATATTACCTTCGATATACTCAAATGTTTCTATTATTTTAGGAAGACTTGGACGTATTGATGAGTGGATATCTTTGGCCTCTGAAGGCGTGAAATTTTGCCTAAAAAATGATTATGGACATTCACTTACTAGACTCTATTACTCCTTATCAATGGCAAATAAGCAATTGAATAATCTAGATAAAGCTGAGTATTATGCCGCACTATGTTTCGCTAATGCGATTGCCAGAAAAAACATTAATCAGGCCCAACAGTTTTATAAATTGCTTAAAGATGATTTTAACAAAGATCCTTTCCAAATCATTATTGAATCAAAGGATAAATTACTACTGAATAAAGAAGATTGAAAATGAATTTTAATTTAAAAAAAGCGCTTGATGGCGCTTTTTCTCATACTTAAGTTTGGTGTAGATAAGGAAACTCGAACTATTTCTATTAAATAGTCCTAAAAATAAACTATTCTAATAGAAAATCAATTATATTTTTATGGATTATCCCTTCTTTTGAAAAATTGATTTTATCCATGGATAAGATGTATTTTGGATATTGATCATTAATATTTAATAGGGATCTGAATTCTCTTTCAACTACTTTATCACTAGCAAGTAAATAACAAACTTGATAATATATTTTTTGATCATTTTTGACTGCGATAAAGTCAACTTCATATTCTCCTTCATAACCAACATAGATCTCATACCCTTTTCGTTTTAATTCTAGAAATACTATGTTCTCTAATATTTTTTCAATATAATATTCA
>CAZRJV010000059.1:6720-6980 GCA_964600625.1 uncultured Acholeplasmataceae bacterium | reverse complement strand
AATCCTTATATATTCATAAAATAATTTGCCACGCGGATCATCAATTCCTCTTAATGCTCCCGCTTCACTCCATGATTGACATGGTGGACCTCCAATAATACCATCTGCATCAGGAAACTCCGATTCGGAAATATCACAAATGTCTTTCTTTAATAGTTTTGCTTTATGATTTTTTTCGTATGTCTCCCATATTGTCTTATCAAATTCATTTGCTATTAATATTTCATAGCCTGCTTTTTCGAAGCCGAGATCTAAACCTC
>CAZRJV010000059.1:0-6710 GCA_964600625.1 uncultured Acholeplasmataceae bacterium | reverse complement strand
GAACAAACTTATTATTTTCAATTTGATACCCCCTTGCAATCTTTTTTTATTGTTTTTTCCATTTTCCTTTATTTTGCCTTAAAAGTATATATAAAGGTATCATAAAGTGTCTAATTTTACCCTTGATGAATTCATAAACCTACATTATTGACACTATTGATTATACCAATTTTATATGTTTTTTTCCATCTATCCGTAAATTAATAATATTAATTTTTATTTCTCTATTCTAAATTAGGAAACATATCTAAATACTTTTCTATTAATATATCAGCACCACTAAACGATTCTTTATACTTTTCATACATAAAATGTGCGAATGTTTCAGCTTGTTGTTCTGAAAGTAATTCATGCCATTTATGTGTTTCTTCCGTTTTAGTATTTGGATTAAATTCATGTGCTAGTACTTTTAGTTCTTCTTCACTAAATACATTTGATTTTATTCCTTGGTTGTAATTAAACACTTCTTGAAACTGAAACGCATGGAATGTTTCGTGGAACGCTAATTTTAAGACTTGTTCTTCGGTAGCAGTTTTTAAGAAATCTTTATTATAACGGATCACACCAACTTCTTTTTCAAACTTACCAGAATGATTATCTGACTCAAAGTTTTTACCATCGTTTATAAAAACCCAGATATTTTCATCTATCTTTAGCTTCTCTCGTATGTAGTTGGTTCCTGCTATAACAAGTTTTTCGTTAAAGCAATCATATTTGTTTCCCAATTAAAATCACTCACATTCTTAAAAGCATTATACAACATTACTTCGTAGAATGTTAGGTTAACCTTAACTTTTTGCAGGTAGGTTTTGTCTAAACTTATTTTTTATTTTTTGTGCTTCTTCCAAAAACACATTTAAGTAATTTTGATTGTAGAAAAGGTCTTGCTTTAACTCATCATTTGGGTAGAGTTCTTGTGCCTTTGCTTTTAACAATTTCTCGACTGCATCATCAATTCCTTTCATTTCCTTAAATTCCTTTGAATTTCGCCATTCAATTGTTCTTTGGCTATTCTTTATCGATGTTGTTAGATAACCAATCTTATTTACGATAAGTGCTCTTTTTTCTAAAGACAATTTTCTATACTGCATTAAAAAGTATTGGACTTGTTTCTTTAAGTCATTAAAATCAAAATAATCATTTAAATAATTTTCAAAGAAATGGTTTGCTCCTATTAAGTTTTCTAAATCTCCTTCTTCAAGATAATTTGAATGTACTAAATATTTTGTTAATGTATGAGCTTTTTTAAATTCAATATGCCATTCATTTATCATAAAATTACTTAAATTAAGTGGTTTTATAGATTCACTCGCTAGAGTGACTTTATTATATTCATCATATTTATCATATTTATCAATACTTCTATATTCTATATTCTGACTCTGATATCTGATATCTGACTCTGGGCGGACATTTTCGTGTACAATTTTAGGACATTGTCCACTTTCTTCTTTTTTCTTTGCTCTTTGAATTCTTTTTTCTTTCGCCCAACCAGTTTCACTCCCAACCATTTTATCAAAATTATTAATACATAATACTCCATCTTTGTCTTGATATAATAGTCCTAATTGTTTTAGCATTTCTATTGCAACTCTTATTGTATCAATTTTAAAGAACATTAATTCTTGAGTTATACTTGTTAAATCATAAATCATTTCTACTTCTCCAATTTTTTGAATCAATCTTCCGTTGGAGTTGATGGATAACATAATTAAGTACATGTAAATGCTAAAATACCATCCTCCATCTGGCTGCCTCATTAAAAGTTTTATTTCTTTGGAGTACATATCATCAAGTCTTAACTTGATCCAAAAATATTTTTCTGCTCTTTTGTCATATCTCATGTTATCCACCTTACCTTTCATTCGTATTTAAATAACTGCTTAAAAATCTCACATAAAACATCTATAACAATTCCATTACCTGCAAATTGATATAGTCTTGAATCCGAAAACTTATCAATTATCAAGTCTATTCGGTCATCTTCCCACCCCATTAATCTTAAGGATTCTCTAGGTGTTATTTTCCGAATCATTAATGCTTGGTCTTTCTCTACAATTACTCCTAAATCTCCAACTGTTCTTTTTATCGTTTGTATCTTACCTTTTTGAACCACACCCCTTTTTTGGTGTGGCCGGTTAATGTAAATTCCATCTCCAAGGTAAGCTTCTTTGTACCCTTTAACTGTTGCTTCTGGTACTATAACAAAGTTATCTGTTGCAGTTGAACCTTTTCTTGTTGTAATTGTAAAAGCGTATTTGCTGGTTCTTGTATCGTGTGGTTTAAATCTGTTTGCTCTAATAAATCCGTTTCTATCGGTTGGATCCGTGCAGTATAGCAAGAACCTTTCGCTTATAAAATATTTCTCATCTACTTCATGTTCCAAGTAATCTATCAGCTTTGTTTCAAGTTCAAATGGTTTTGGAAATTCAAAGTCTATCTTTGGATTTAATATTGACACTAGGAAGACTCTATTTCTTGTTTGTGGTATTCCATAATCTTTTGCATTTAAAAGCTGCCAATAATTTTTGTACCCTAATTTCTCTAATACTTCCAACCATTCATTAAAACTATCAATGAACTTTTTTGAAACTAACATTGGAACATTCTCCATAATCAAGTATTTGGGTTGTTCATTGTGGTTAACGGCTGTATACAGCAATCTTTCCACTTCCCAAAGTAATGAAGATGCAGTATTTGAATCTCTCTCCATTCCACGCATCTTTCCTGCTAATGAAATATCAGTACATGGTGCTGAATAACACCACAAGTCTACTTCTGGTAATCTTTCTACTTTTGATATATCTCCAAAGTTGGGTATTTTTCCATGCAGGGCTTCATGAGCCTGTATTGCAAACTTATCTATCTCTGAAATACCTTTAATTTGAAAATCTACGCCATTTCTTCTTAAAGCCTCAGCGTAACTCCCAATTCCTGCGAAAAGTTCAATTACAGTCAATTTTCGCCTTTCTAGTGGTGTAGGAATATAATCTTGTCTCGTTCTTTCTTGTAAATTCATAATATCCCTACTTTTTCTTTAATGTTTCCATTGGTAGTTCTTTAACTATTACAGTCTTTGATTCTAAAAAATCCATAAACGCTTGTTCTGTGATTCTTAATTGATTACCAAGTCTAATTGCTTTTATATCGCCTTGCCTTACATATTTTTGTATTGTTTTGCGACTTATACCTAATATTTCAGCTATTTCTTGTACCGTATATATCTTCATTTCAAGTTCCTCTTTCCATTTGCTTTTTCAAGTATTTCGTTAATGTATTTGATACCTTTTTCTGAAACTACTATTTGAGTTGTTTTCTTTTCTCGGTCTCCTATCTTTGCAATCCAAATAAAAAACCTAAAACAACCATTCTCTACTAAAGCTGGTGTTGGATGACATTGTTCATTAATTGCTCCACATTGTCTTAAATGAGCCAATAGCTGGTCATATGTTGTTTTATATTTGAGCCTTTCATGGACTTGTTTTAAGGGAATTAATTTTGTATTACCAGTAAACTCGTAATATAATTTTGCACCCATTTTTAAATCGTTAACTTGACCTTCTAGAATGTTGATTCTTCTTGCTCTTCTTTCTAGTTCATCAATTAATACATCTTGTTCTGATTCTTCTAAAATCATTCCTTTTGTATATCCACTATAGGAAAGTTTCATGTCTTCGATTATTGTTCTTATTGACTCAATATAAATATCTGCATCTTTTTCTTTCGAAAAGTTTTTAATTGCATCTAGTTCATCTTCTGCTATACCAGCTAACTTTTTAACTTTACCTTTTTCTTTGATTTCTATGTAGGTTAAACTTGATTTTTGTCTTTCTGGTACATCTTTTGCTTTAATATCTAAAAGTTTCTTCAAATCATTAACTTCTATAAAATAACTTTTGATTTTTGAACTATATATAATTCGGACTGCTTTTCCATCGTAAATCCTTACTTTGTATAATTTGTTTTTCATATTTATTTACCTTTTTTTCCTTTCAGTATTGCATTTGAAACAAGTTCATTTGTACCTGATTTCATTTTCTCTACTAAATGCGAATATATTTCTGTGCTGGTAATACTTGAATGTCTTAATGATTCTTTTACTTCTAAAATGGAAGCTCCTTCTATCAAGGAAAGTGTGGCAAACGAATGCCTTGTGGAGTGAGCTGAATAAGCTCTACTATCAAGACCAATTGACCTAAATGCATCTTTTACCATTGCTCTTATCACTGCAGTCTTCATTCTTATTTCTTCTCCGTTTCTTCTAAATGTAGTGAATAACGGATTATTTCTTTCAGTCATCTTGCTAGTATCTCGTGTCTCTAAATATTTAAGTATCAAGGCATATACATCATCTGTTAACTTTACAAAGTTATCTTTGTCATCTCGGCCTTTTCCTTGAATGTATAAAACATAACCATTACCAACAATATCGATATCTTCAATATCTGCTCTTTCTACTTCAATTGCTCGAAGTCCTGTGGTAAAAAGCAGAGCCAAAATTGCTAAATTTCTTCTTCCATGTTTTTTATGAACTCTTTTTTGTGCGTTACCAATGATTTTTCTTATATCTTCTAAAGTCAGTGGTTGTCTTTTATATGTTGTTGCAACCTTTACTCCTTTAACGGCATATGTAATGTCTTCATCTATTCCGTTTAACTTTAGGTATCTGTAAAAGCCCCTTAAAACAACTAGTGCTTTTTGAATTGTTGCAGATGCGAGTTTTCTATTGATCATATATTCTTTGTAAGCCAAAATCACATTCCTATCTGGGTTAGTTATTGAATTTGCTTTTAAGTAATCACTATATGCAATTAACTCTCGATGATATGATTTTTTACTAATTCCCTTTAAATCCAGGAACTTAATATAATTTTCTATTTGTTCATTAATGTCGTATTTCATAATCAATCACCCATCTGCCTTCACTTCGAAGTCCTAATTCTCTTCTTTCAAGTTGGTACTCTAATTCACATTGACACAGCGTTTGGAAATCGACTTTTAATATATTTGCTAAATCATTTATTAAAATTACATCCATCCTGTGTCCTTTCATTCCCTGTTCAATTTGGTAGTAATATGGTTTTGAAATTAACAGCTTTGTTGTCATCTCATATATTGAGAGTCCTGCTTTCTTCCTAAACTCAAAAAGATACAACCTTAAGTGGGATCTCTGTTTTTGTTTTTTGCTTTCATTCACTTTGTATTCCTCCTTGTATTCAAGTGTATCAAGCAAAAAGCAATACTCTCCATGTCCGTTTTTAGCAAACAGTCCAACTTTACAAATAGTAAAGTCCATGTTTTGCTAAATACATTTAATAAAGGCATTTAATTCAAAAATCACTGTTTTGTTTTTAGCAAATATTTTTTAATTTTCTTTTTGGACTTTACAAATTGTAAACATTGATTTATGATATAATTAAACAAAAGGGGGACTTTTTATGAAAGATTCTTTAAATAAAACTATTGGAAATAACATTAGAAATCTACGAAATCATACAAGTATGACTCAGGAACAACTTGCTAATTATCTTGGTGTTTCTGTTCCAACTATCTCACTATACGAAAGTGGAACTCGTTCTGTTCCTCTTGAATCATTAGTTGTTCTTTCTAGAATATTTAACATTTCTATCGATAACTTATTGACTGTCTCAATTTTCGATATGCCAAAGGATAATGAAGTATATTTTGAACATTTAACACCTAGTGCTTCTACTTTTATTACAAGTGGTAAAACGAGATTATCTAACCCATATTCTATGTATTTCACAGTTACTGATACTAATGGTGACACGCTTGTTTTTTTAAGAACTTCTGAAATCACTGATGGAATAATGTTAGTATCTGAAAGCCAAATTGTATCTAAACTTGATTCAGTTGATATTAACGAAATACAACCTAAAAGGCTATTTATAACTGAAATTAGATTAAATAAACGAACTGATGGAAAAGCTTCTTTTTATACTTATACTGACCCTTATGGAAACAATATTTTAATCAAAAATAAAGCCAAGTTTCTTTATTATGGTTACTTAATTGCTAGGATTAAACATATAGTAGAAACTGAAGAATTCTTTTTTAAAGTTTAATAATTTAAATTTGTATGCTCTTAGACAACCCATAAAAAGTTTTTTCTTTGATAAAATGGAATTGGGTTAGTTATATAAATTGAATTTAAAACAAATTTCACATTCCTAAATATTATGTTAGGAGTTTTTTTGTTTATGAAAATTTATGATATCGCAAAAGGTACTTTGTACGATTCTATTATTTTGTCTTTATTAAAAAGGAATATTATTTCACTTGATGAAGCCGTTAATTGCCTAAATGACATTGATATTCAATTAAATCGGCCAAATGACTTGAATAATAATTTATTTAAGTTAAAACAAAAAGGACTTACCAATACAAGTACAGGTAAGTCCGAAAGTGAGGTAATAGATTATGAATAAAGTTGTTCATGTGGTAAAACCGATGAAAGGCAAAATTGAAGGAGATTCTTATATCGCAAATCCAAAGAAAAGGGTTGCTGCTTATGCTAGGGTCTCAACTGACTATGAAGACCAAATCAATTCTTATAAAGTTCAATGTGATGAATATTCAAGAATTATTCAATCAAATCCAGATTATATCTTTGCTGGTATTTATGCAGATCAAGGATTATCTGGAACTCAAGCAAAGAAAAGACCTGAGTTTATGAAAATGATTGAGGC
>CAZRJV010000058.1:0-7135 GCA_964600625.1 uncultured Acholeplasmataceae bacterium | reverse complement strand
CTGTTGATTGAGGAAACAAGTCATTAACATCTAATCCCTCTAAACTTTCAGCAATTAAAGAAGTCATCATAACATTTAATGATAGTTTTCCAAGTTTTGGATAACTTGGTCTAAAACCGCACTTAACCACTATTTCTTTAATCATTTTTAAATTAACACTAAGTACAGTTATCATGTCTAGTCTTCCATTTTGGGAGATTGCTGTTGAGATCATAACTGTTTTAGCGTTCTTAAAAATTATTTTATTAATTTCTTTCTTAATAGTCGTGTCAAACACCTTATTCATAACTGGGACTAATTCTTGTCTATTACGAATATTGTTTCTGATTTTCTCTTTTTCATCATCACTTATTAATTCATTTTTTAGCATGTTCGATGCTACTTTTTGATAAACCTTAAAATCTGTACTATCAACATCTTCTAAAACAGTAACAATTGAAAATGTTGGTGAAAATAATATTATTCTAAGAGGATTGATAATTAAAAACCATAATAATATCACACTCAAACCATAAAATCCATATTCTAAGTATTTACTAATAGTCCTTAGTCTTTCGCCAACTGAAATTACGCTACTAACTATAATTAGTAAGAACACTATACAAACTCCAATACCAATTAATATCCAAAATTTATTTCTCTTTTTCATATTTTCACCTCTCATTTTTATATTATAGTATTAAATCAAGAATTAATCAAACTAAAAAATAAAAAAGGCTATATTTATAAAAACATAACCTTTTCTAATCCAAAATTGATTACTAATTTTCCTCTAAAATACTATAGATCCAAGAAGTTATTTTGTAATTAACATATTATCAATAATTTGTAGATACTCATTTGGTAAATTACGCATAGCCTCTTCATCATTTAACAACCCATCAATTGCTCCAACAAAGAAATTTAGTTCGTTTTTCAAATAATCCTTAATATTTTGATCTGTTAAATCATATATAGCCGCTGCATATATACTATGTAGAATGTTGAAAACTTCTTGAGGAACAGTTAGTGCGACATATAAATCTAGTTAGTATTGTCCCCAAAAATCAGATAAACTCATAAAGTAATTTCCTTCACCAGGATTTCCAATAAATAGATTAAATTTATTTTCTTCCCCCGAGAATTTAAATGAATTACCTTCAGGAAAGTATCTTAAACCACCTTCATCAACAATAACAACCCTAACAGCTGAAGAATTAAAAGTATGTATATTTAGTAATTTATAAATGTCTAATTCATTATCATATTCGAAGCGATAATTAAAGAAATCGCTATTTCCTTGCCATTCTAATACATCATCAACAAGTACAAATCTACCAGTTTCAAGATAGTATCCCTCTTCAAATAGTATTTCATTAACAGTATTAACAAAGTTTTGGTAAATGTCTTTAAGAGTTTCGATGTCGTTTAGATTTTGCAAATATTGATCTTTAGCAGTATCAAATGCTAATTCAATTTCAATAAGTTTATCTTGATTTGTCTCATTTACCATAGCTTCTTCATACTTCAATGCTATATCATTGTACATATTATTTGTCTCAGAAAGTACAGCCTTAAAAGGATGACTATAATCACTAAAGAAAGCTCTTAAATCTATTTCATCGTGAATGTTCTTATATGAATAATAAACATTGATTAAATATTCATTCTGGTTAAGTCTTAAAGCTGAATTATTCTCAGGGAATTTTGTAGTTTCTCCGTTCATATCTATAATAAATTTAATTCCATATCTTCCAGTTACATGTAAATTCTCAAGTAAATATGCATCCTGTTCTTGTGAATAAAACATTGGATAATCTAAATAATCATTTGTTGGAACCCATACTCGTTCCTCCATTGGACCTTCAAAATAACCAATTTCTACATATAACTACATTTCTTCATTGTATGTTCTATTTGATATTTTAATAAGTTTTGCATTCTTAAGTTGAAGGCCATCAAAATAATTAACAGTACCTTCAATTATTATTTCTTCCCCTACAACAGGTGGGTTTTCAATATATTCAAACTTTTGTCCATCTAGATTATATAATCCATAAATATATAATACTCCACCATATTCATCTTCAATATACATATTTCCATATTCATAATTTTGTATTTCAACAATAGTTCCTTTAAACTTATATAGTCCAGAAACTGAAGAATTATTAATTCTGTCAATTAAAAGTTCTTTACCAATACTGTAAATTTCTCCTGAATCATAAATAGTACTTTCTTTTTCAAGTGTATATACTGTAGATTTAGGTCCTACGCCTTCGTTGTATACGGCTTGAATTTGAAAATCATAATGCCCTTCCGGTAAGTATCTTACATAATAATCAGAGTTTTGTGTGAAATATTTAACACCATTAAAGAATATATAATAAGCAACATGGTTATATTCAGGGTTCCACACTATGTATTCACCATTGAAATCTACGTCACTAACTTCTAATCTTGTTGAATCTATCTCATACTCGTTAATCTCTTTTGCAAGAGCGATACCTTTTTTATAATAAGTGAATCCAGCTAAGTGACAAATAATTTCATAATATTCGTTCTCATATCCAGTCAAATCAAAATCAGCAGAGTTTCTAATTTCAATCAATCTAAACCCATAAGAATCAGGAACTTGAATGAAATATGATTCATCTTTATAAATAATGTATGAGTAGAATTTAACTAATGGAACTGAACCCATATCTGGATTATAAAAAATATTGTTTAGTTCAATAAAGTCCATGAATGACCATTCTTCAGGTGATATCACTTCACTATCTATTATTTCAAAATACAGTAAATCAGAAACCATCAAAGCTTCATTGCTTTCAAAATTTATATTACCAATTACATGGATAATATCACCAACTTGGACTGTGTTTTCTCCTAAATCAACTAATACTCTACTAGTAAAATCATCTATTATTGCATAACTACCATAAATATCTATTACAATTCCAGAAATTGAAACTGTTTCTTTATAATAATTTAAAGCCTCTTCAATACTAGTATAATACAAATCACCATTTGGATCAGTATAATATATATCTCTAGTTAGAGTATAACCCTCGATATTAATGGAATTACCATCTTCGCTAAAAGTAAGTATCAACTTTGAGCCATCTGGTGATACAACTTGTCCTTCAAATTTGCTAATAAATTCTAGTCTCTCTGGTTCAGTAATTAAACCATCAATTAACACTTCAACATAACTAAAATAATTAATGTTAACAGATAAACTAACATTTTCACCTTCAATTATTCCAGAGTAATATCCTTTGTACTTATCTAATGAAACAATCTCTCCAAAATAATCAAATGCTTCAGAAGAATCCATGTTTTGTGCTGCATATAATAAGAAGCCACCAAAATCAACTTGGATTGAGTCCTCAGTATTTACTTCTACATATCCAGTTGAAGGATAATACGTAAATGTTCCATCACTACTATGTTTGAAGTATCTCATCTCCATGCTCATCTCATCGAAGAACATATTTAATTCGCCATAAACGCCATCAGATAATTCATTTAAGCGATATTTCATATATCCATCGTAGCCAAAATCATAATCTCCTAGCACTCTAAACTCTACACCATAATATTCATCATACGAATATTCAAAAGTGTTAGGAATCAAATATGCTCTCCAATTATAATTTTGATCATGGAAATCAGATAATACTAATGTGTAGTATCCTCTATCACCTATATGATTTAAAAAGTCTTCTCCAACACCTGAATCAACAGTTGTATATTCGCTTCCATAGTTAAGTTCTATTGAAGCATTTAAACTATCATCTGCCAAATAATATTTGCCTTCACTTTCAACAACTGTTCCAAGAATTCTCACTAATTGTCCGGCATTAGTTAAATCCCATCTATCCCATTCATAAATATCAGCTAACAACATTACATCAACACTAGAGAAATCTAGAACTTCATGATCTTCGATATATTCAGTAATTTCAAATTCTATTATTTCTGGTTTATTAAAATAAATACTAAATTTTCCTCTTAGTCTAACAAAATCTCCTACACCCAGTGCAGAATAATCTACATTACCATAAATATAAATTAAATCTCCAGCAGCATCTCTTACATACATTCCATTAACTAATTGACTATTTGGATTATAAGTAAATGTTACTATAATACCATTAAGTTTTACTAGAGATTCGGCAGGAAAACCAATAATTTCCTTAATAGATCTTTCAACCTCATCTGTTTTAATTAATTTAGGATATAGATTAATGTCTTCTGTTATTGGAGTTCCTTCGATATATTGATTTACTAAATCAGGTTCTAAATACCAACCTACTAATGTTAAATCATCAACACTAAATACTGGTAAATCAAATAGAGCATTTCCATTTTCAATAATTTGTCTATGTGCTACTTCACCAAATCCATCATAAAAAGTAACAGTGAACGCGTCAAAATATTCAAATGAATTTGCAATTGTGTAGACTCTCCAAATTTCATCAGTTGAATGAAAGTCAGCTAAAATTACTGTGTAGTAACCTGTTTGGCCTACATAATGAAGAAAGTCTTCACTAATAACATCGTTATTATCTGTATAAGTGCTACCAAATCTTAATTGAATTCTATAACCTTCAGCATCCTCCATATAGAATTTATCATTTTCTAAAATTATAGTTCCAAAAACTGTATATAAATTACCGTAGTAATACAAATGATTTGGATCCATGTTATAAATTTCTTGAATTGAAATTTCATGACGATAATAATACGGGTAATTACTATCATTAATGTGTTCAATAATATTAATATTGATTATTTCTGGTTGCGAAAAATATAACGTATAAGTGCCTTTTAACTTAATGTAATCACCAACATGAATTTGATCCATTGTACTTGAATGGTATACATATATTGATTTTCCATCATAATCTTGAAGATAAAATCCCATTATATCATTAAGACTGCTTTGAACAACATAATAAACATAACCTTCTAGTAAAACTTCGCTGTTAACTGGCATACCCAATATTTGGTTTACTCTTAATAGTTGTTCTTGATCAAAAATCGGATAGAAATCCATACTTTCATTAATGTTTGTTAAATCATTATCCCAACCCATAAACACATAACCATCAGGCGTATATGGATCAGGTGGATTTATTGATGAGCCTTTATCAATTTCTGCATCAAAATACATATTACCATAATAATCAAAGAATCTAACTGTTACTTTTTCAAGATTACCATCAATAGTGCGAAGCCCTGCAGCTACCAATCTTAAAATTGTAGCATCAATAATATTCACATAACCATCAAAGTTTACATCTGCTACTGATAACTGTACAGCATCAAGACTAGACAAACCAGCTAAATGCATTTGAATCTTTGTTGCATCCAATACAGTAATGTATCCATCAAAATCCAAGTCACCTAGTTTATTTAATACTACCTTGCTATAGTCAAAACTATAATTTGGAATATCAATCAATTGATAATCTTCAGTCAACTCACCAAATTTATGCATATATTCAGGATCAACTGTTAAAAGATTATAAGACCCTTGATTTAGTGTGTTATTAATTCTAAAATGTAGAGTAATAATGCTTGATCCAGGTTGTAACCTTTTTGATAAGTCGACTTTAGAAAAGTTTAGAATAATTTTACCAGGATTTTCATCATTTACAATTAAGTCGTTTCCTAAATCATCATAACCTTCATAATGAAAATTAGATAAATCGTAGAATAACGAAAACTGCAAACTTGAAATATCAGTTCCTTCTATAATTTTAATAGGGTAACTAAAAGTTCCAGTAGAAGGGGCGTTTACTTCTACATCATTTCCGACTACAACACTTCTAGTGTCAACGGCTTTTATTGTTTTAGTGTTAAAAAATGATAATGTAAAAAGTGATACTAATAAAACAATAAAAATTTTAAAATAATTAATTTTTCCTTTCATATTTTTCCCCTTATATATCTTTATTCAACTTGAATAATTCCATTAATAATTTTGAAGTTTACTGGTACTACATCATATGTAGGTGTAACTTTAGTTATATCAACTTTATATGGACTAATAATTAATTCAATTGGTTCAGTTGCTAATACTTGAAACTCTAGTGTTAATAGTATTGTTTCAACAGTTACATTATTTATACTTGCATAATTAAATCTAATTTCATTTGAAAGGCTTGTATTTACTACATCTGTTTTAGAACCCTTTGTATAGCTTAGTAAATTAAGCGAAGCATCATCATATACCAATCTAATATCATAACTAGAAAAATCTACTAATCCTTCTATTGTTATATTCATTGTAAATGTCGATCCGATATTAACTGTTTTAGATTCAATGTGAATGATATTATCAGAAACACTGATTTCTTCAAACATGGCATTAATTATTAAATCACTTTGCACATTATTAAATGGAGTATCCCAACCAACAAAAACATAGTTTTCTTTAATTGGATCATTAGGTGATATTGCACTGGAGCCTTCAATTACCATTTCTTGCTTAACTAAAACTCCATCAACATAGAATTTAACCTCAAACTCATCTAAGACAACAGGCTCAGCATCAATTATTACAACTCCATCATTTGTATGATAATCAATCTCAATTGAATCATATTCAGGAGTGATATAAGCCATAGTCACTTGTTTAAAAGTAATACTTGAATTAGTTGATACTGTAGAAATCACTTTAAAGTTTATTTCAACAAACATTTGTGAATCCACAATATTATTTATTCCAGCATAATTAAAGGCAATTTCACCTTCTTCAACAACATTAAACACTTGCAAGTTTTCTCCTGGATTATGACTTACAAATTCTAAATCATTTGAATTATACAATATTCTTATATCATAACTTGAGAAGAATACATTTCCATCTACCCAAATAGGAATAGAAATTATATCTCCAGGTTTACCTGTTGTACCTATTATTGATATTCTGTTTGTTTGAACAATTTCTTCAAAAACTGCATTTACTTCTAAATTACTTGTTACATTTGTGAATGCTTTATCCCATTCTTTAAAAGTATAACCAACTTTTGTTGGATTGGCTGGTGCTGTTGCACTTTCTCCATGATTAACTTTAACTGTAGTAATAATTTCTGTTCCATTCTTAAATGTAACTGTATAAGTGTTTATATCAAATACTGCA
>CAZRJV010000057.1:0-7332 GCA_964600625.1 uncultured Acholeplasmataceae bacterium | reverse complement strand
AAATTCAAACCTTGATCCTACAATGTCTCCAATAATGGCTCCTATCATTTTTTATCACCTAAAATAACCTTTCTTTTTTTAACTTACTTTTTGTAAATAGCAAATATCCCATTTTCAGTGGCAATGATATCGCACCATTTACACCATGATTTAATAGTGCTTAATCTCCTATTTGCTGTGACCTCAGAAAATAAATATTTCTCTTATTAAAAATTTCTTATATCGTTTTCAAATTCCGGAATATATTTAGTAGTTAAATTTCTTAAGGAAGCATTAAGTTTTTCAATAGTGTCCTCGTTTAATCCATCAGAAATATCTTCTTCTTTTAATAACACTTTTTTTCTCATTATTCTTTTCCACTTGGTCGCTTTTGGTCCTTTTGCATAATCAGTAAATAGTTGAGAATTTGGTCTATCAAAATGCGATAAAACTCCAACGACATGAATGCTATCTTTTCTTACAACTATTTCATACATAAAGCTATGCCCAAATTGCCAACCGTCGCCCTTATCTTCATCAAATGGAAACATTTCGTCAATAAAATCTGTAGTAAATCTAATTAACGTGTTAGTTGAATATTTTTCATTAAAATTAATTTTGTATATAGCTTTATTGTTTTCTAACCAAAATTTAATATGGTCAGAAAACTGCGTAACGTTATTCGACATAACTTCAAATATTAAATCAAATGCTTTTTTGTGTTTTGAATAAATTTTCTGAGCAGTTTCTTTTAGTTCCTTATCCATTCCAAAATTTCTCCTTATCATATTTATATAGTCTTTAATAATTGACTTAGTTTTTTCGGTAATATTAGGTTTAGCTGTTAAGGTTTCTTCTAATGACTCAACCACCATATTATAATCCGCAAAACACCAATTTTGTTGATCACTAGGTTCAATGCCTTCTCTTGTCAAATAAATAAATAATTTTTTATAATCATTAAACTCTTCATGTACCACTTTAAAATACTTATCTAATTGTCCTTTTTGCTCCGATGCATATACTTTATTTTCAATAACAATCACCATTTTTAGTTCATTAGAATAAATCAAAATATCAATGTTTTTCCATTCGCGCTTGACATAAAATGAACTGTAATCAGTAAGAGCTATGTTGAAAATATCAAGATCCGTCTTTACTTCTATGTTGGCACTAATAACTTTTTGCAAAAACCTTCTTACAAATTGATCGTTTAAAAAATGGTTTTCCCTTTGATCGAAAAACCACGCTAAAGTGTTACTATGTTTAATTTCATGATTAGTCATTCCTGTTAATTCGAAAAAATTAATGTCGTTAATCCATTTATCTAGATCGTTAAGCAAATCTATATCTAACAACAGTTCTTCTAGTAGTTTCTTCTTTTCATTCATAAGGTTCCCCCCTTAATACAATCTAAATTCAATAACTTATAAATTTCTATAAAAACAATCTTATTTATTCTCTTTATTTTTTTTAATTTTAACTTGTTTAATTCTTTCAAGGAACCGATACGCCATATCTTTATAATAATCAGTTTGAATAACGCTGGTATGTTTATAAAGCGTTTTTACGAACTCATTATAATAAAAGTCATCCTCTAATTCTTTGATAGTGTGTTTGATCTTTGAAAAGTAGTCATAAAGGCTTTGATAAGATATTTTCTTGTAGTGCTTACTACCACTATACTTTTTAATATCAATTTTGTTATATACTGGTAAAAAGATAAAATAGTTAGAAGTTTTGTTGCCTTTATTGGTTTCACCGTAGTGATAATACTTTGAAAGCTGTGATTGTATAAGCCCGTCTTCACTAAAGTCGTGACGTGGTGATACACCACTAATACCTGCTTTAATTTTGTTTTCAATAACAATTATATTGTTATCATCTTCAATCCAAAGGTCAATATTGGCCTTTTCTCTTTCGACTGTAAAAGGGAGTGTTAGCTCGATATCTAATACCCGTTTAGCAAAATCTATCATTAGATCAGGATATCTTGAAAGGAAATAATAAAATAGATTTGAGTAAACCAACTCGTCATCTTCTTTTTTAATAATATTTAAGAAGTTGAAGTTTCTATCAATAAGTTGGTTATCTTTTACTTTATTTTTCTTATTTGACCACCACAAATTAGTATCATTTATCAATTCTTCTAATGTATCAAATGATTTTGGGTTTTTTATATTATCAATATATGATATTAACGATGTTGTTGGAAATCTCTTATCGTTTAAGAATATTGTTTTATCATCTAAAACAATATTTTCATGATCACAGTCTGTGAGATAAATTGGTTTTTTTGGTTGTAGTAATACATCTGATTTAAAGGTGATTGCACCGTTTAATCCATTAGGTAATATATCGCTTAATCTAACATTATCATATCTGATGTTATATTTTGATTCATATTCCAACAATTGCTTTCCAGAACTAATCAGCTTGTCTCTAGTAGAATATCCGGTAGGATATACAAGTTGTCCCTTCGGACCAATCTTAGCAATCCCCAATATCTCAAAGCAACCCTTTTGTAAAAGTCTTACTAAGACTACTGCATCAACAGTATCATCATATTCTTTTGCAATATAACCATACGGATTTACATATATATAATTATTATCATTGTCATCATGAAGTAAATTAATTATTTCTCCACCGATGTTACTTGAAATATATTTCCCAGCATACATTCTACAAATAACAAAAGACTTCAGTTTAGTATTATTTGTAGTAAACATATTGTCTTTTTGAGGAATCATTTTATCTAGCACCCTTCTAATATTTCATTATCTCTTTTAATCGCATATAAAGTTATCTCTAAATTAGTTTAAATATCTACAGGATTTAACCTTTTATCTATAAAACATATCTAATCGTTTCTATTTATTTAACTTGTTATTTTCTTATTATAATATAAATAGTCAATCGCCTTTTCAAGGGCAATTGCCATGTGTTTTGGCAGCAAAAAAATTATTAATCTTTCAAGCAACCTTTATTATGAATAAGATTCTTACTATTCGTGTTTGTTTACCTTTATATTAACTGCCTATTCACTTTTGGTCTCATCTTTATTACCATAAAATTCTGCCAATCTTTCTATTTCTTTCATTGCAGTTTCTTCAGATATCATTCTCGTGTCAGACGAAGGCCCATACGCAGAGAGTGCTCGTCCTGTTGCTTTCCACTCTTTAGTCCGCCCATCATACTCTTCAGGCACTCCTTCAACACGTCTGTATACCCGCTTTGTAAATCTGTCTTGTCTGTAATCAATCATTTCTTACTCTTCCTTTCAACCTTATCTAATTTATCTATATCTTTTGGCTGTTACACCAATTTTGCCAGCTTTTTCGTTTCTATTATAAATTAATAATTCTATCAAATATAGTCTCTATTTTTAACTTGTCCTATTTATAGGATATCACTAACTTATCTACTTAACAAGTAGCTGTTCTATTTTCTAATTCTACTTTTTTATAATTAAGTTTCCTTTATCTTAACATTTGCCGTCCATTTTAGGAGTTTTCTCTTTTTACTATATTTAAAAAATAAATAATATTATTTACTCTTAAATGTATTTCATTTATTCAATGAAGACATCACAAATTATAGTATTAAATTGATTGTTTACTCATTTTTTTATTTTTACTGGATGTCTAATAATTGTTTTCAGTTTGTTTGGATCTGTTTTTCTTGGGTCACTAATATATATTTCATGGTGATGTCTTGTTGAAAAATCAAATTCGTATCCCTTATCTACTACATATTCATGCATTTTATCAACTGTCTCTTGTTCATCGTCATATGGTCCAATATGCATACATTGGACAACTGTTTGTTCGTCATAGGTCATATAGTAAACATCGGAATAATCAATATTCTTCTTTTTACTCACCTTTTCTATTGCCCAATTAACATCTTCTTCTTTGATAAAATCAGGAACTCTTATAAATGATATAAAACTAAATTCATTTTTTCTCGTATAATCCATCCCCTTAAGTCCTTCAATCCACCAAAAGCCTTCAAGTGGTGGAACGACATATTCAATGAATCCTTCTATTTTTCGTTTGGATTTATAACTCATTTTAAGAGTATAAGCAACTCCATATAAGAGTCTGATTGACTTACTATATTCTCCGTCTTGCTCATTTGGATTACCCTTACCTTTGAAAGCTATAAAATTCATCTTAGGAACATCAATAATATGAGGATTGCTTTTAGGTAGATATAGTTCTTTTTGCTCTTTTTTGAAATCAAACATGATCATTCTCCTCGTATAAATGTGGGTTTGACACATTTCTTTCCCTTTATGTAATTTGTGTTAATTATAGTGTAAAAATGCTATTTTAATAGTTAAAATCATCAAGTATATTTTTCAATCTAGCTTCTTCATTTGATTCGTTGGTTTTAAAACGGTAACAAGGAATATTGTTTTGGAGGAGAACTCTATCTTTAATTTCATCTCTATTTAGTTGTTTACTGTTTTGTTCGTGATAGGCTATTCCGTCTACTTCCAATACAAACAAAGTTTCTTTTGTAACTTTGTGGTAAAAAACAAAATCAACATGAGTCCATGGATGCATTATATAATCTTCTTCATCTTTGCTGAAATTATTTATTTTTTTTATTAAGTTAGATAATCTAGTATGCATAGCAAAACCAATTTTAGGATGTGATTCTAATGTTTTTGCAATTAATCTATACATTAACAGTTCAGATAAGTGCATTTTTTTATTGTTCTTAATCTTTTCTATTCTTATTTTTTTATTTGCTTCGTACAAACAATCAAAAACTGATACTACTTTTGATTCAGAACTGCTATTGTCACCATATAAATATTCTGAGTATCTGATAAAATCTTTGATTATATTTTTTTCTGAATGATATAATTTATCAGAAACGATTGCTGTAATGTGTGTTTTTGCTCTTGATATCGCCACATTTAATAAGGCGTTATTGTTTATGAAATCATACAATCTGTTTTCTATATTTTCGGAGTCTTTCTTTAAATCGTTTACAACAAAAGACAAAATAATTTCATCTTTTTGTCTTCCTTGAAATTTGTGGACGGTATCTGCTTCTAAGTTTGTATTTTTAAAATCGTTCATAATCATATTTGCTTGGTATCTAAATGGGCTAATAACGCCAATGTTACCTAATTCTTTATTTTTAGTTAAAATCTTGATCTCATCAATTTCTCTTTGATTATACATCCCGCTACCATAAGGATTTTTTCTGGCATGGTTTCCTGGTGTTGTCTTTATAATTTTGATGTGGGTAC
Organism: uncultured Acholeplasmataceae bacterium; assembly: GCA_964600625.1. Taxonomy (GTDB): domain Bacteria; phylum Bacillota_I; class Bacilli_A; order Acholeplasmatales; family Acholeplasmataceae; genus DUQW01. The sequence goes on along the minus strand of CAZRJV010000057.1, from coordinate 2,081 downwards.
CTTCATTTTGAGTAAGAGCAATTAATTCTCCGTCATAAAACATTTGATTACAAAACTCAATAATACTTGGTGCAGATCGATAGTGTTCTTTTAAAAGCGTTGTTGGCACATCCTTTACTGCTTCTTTTGCAGATTTTAAAACAGAGTTATTCTCATACCGATATGCTTCTTCAATATCATAAATATTGGCTAACTTTTTAGATTCTTCAAAAAGCTCTTCATTTTCAATTTGTTGAAGCTGTTTTGAATCACCTACAACAACTAATTTTTTTGCAGTATTTAAGGCCAAAACATTACTTAAGAGTTCGCTTTGACTTGCTTCATCAATTATTAAGTAATCAAATAAAAAACCCTCTGGTACGTTATTTACTATTGATTGTGATGTGCTTAAAACAACTGGAAACCTTTGGATAAAAAGTTTGTAGTCTGATTTGTAGTTTAAAGAACTAAAATCTTTTATGTTTTGATCTTTATAATGATTATATAAAGCGGTTTTAAAATAGGTTTCTGACAATGTTTTAAGACTATTAATGGGATCTAGCTGTTGCAGCGACCTCAATTGTCTTTTTTTCTCATTCAAAGCTCTTACTAATTCTAACAGTCTAGTTCTATAAAACCCTGATTCTAAATTTTGGATTATTGTTAACAAATCATCTTTTTTTAGATTGATTCTATAAACAATCTTTAAATAGATTCTTCTAAAAAAACCAATTCTTTTAGGTGTTTCAAGAGTTGATATTAAATTACTATATGAATTTGAATTTAATTTATTATTTAAAGAAAGGTCTTTAAATTCTTTTTGATTAAATTTATTTTTTTCAATCCTTAAGTGTTCTATCTTTTTTGTTAATTCAGCAATCTCTATTTCTTTTTTATGAATTTGTTGGATTTCATTAAATAGACTTCTAATGTTGCTTTTATCATCATACTTTAAATCCTTGACTTCTTCAATGATATTTTCTATTTCACTATTGTCGATATTTTCAAAAAACTCATTTACATTATCTAGTCTTCCTAATTTAGCAACAATATAACCAAATCCTTCATCTATTAGTTTGTTATAGATGTTTTCAATAGCGGCGTTGTTATTAGAAACTACCGCCACTTTTTTATTTCGAATCATTAAATTAGCTATTAAATTTAGTATTGTTTGTGTCTTTCCAGTCCCCGGAGGGCCTTCAATTACCGAGACATTGTTATCTAACGCCTGTTTGATTGCTCTTAGTTGACTTTGATTAAAATCAAAAGGCATTATAATTGCCTCATTATCTTTAGCGTGTAAAACTTTACCTTCAAAATAAGATTTCAATACTGAATCTTGGTTAACAAAAAATCGTTGATATTTCTTCGCTAATAAATTTAACGGATCATCTGAGTTTGTAATCTTTAGGGCATGTTCGCCCAGTTTATTAAAATAATGATACTTATTGCTGTATTTATTCTCTTTAATCTCAATACTATTAGTTATTAAAACATCTTTATCTATTTTAACTAGATGCAGGTTGTTTTTTACGAGTAAGACTGCTGTTGGATAAACTAAGACGTTATCAACATAAACATCTTTTTTAAAAATGTCAACATTGTTTAAAACACTGAAAATAATTAATTTGTTTTTAGAATAAAAATATTTCCCAGTTTTGAAATATACATCAAATCCTGAAAATCTACCGTTATAAAAGGATTTATAAATAGCTTTAATATCGTTTGTAGAGTCTTGCCAAGAGTTAGTGCCGTTTCTAAATGTCAACACAACATGTTTATTCTTATCAAAAATAATTTTATTTTCCAATTTAAAAAACCTACCTATCCGATGCTAGTTATAAAACTACATTAACGAGCTAACTTAGTTTTATTTCATTGTTGATAATAATAAAATATTTTTACATTAAAAATATTTTTTCGTTGCCAATTCATATTGTTCTAAAAATAGTTGTTTTAAATAAACGATACTGTTTTGTTCATAAAATAAAATGATAGCTTTTTTATATTCAATGTTATCTACGCCTACAAAAGAAACGGGAATTAGATTGTTTGCTAATAAAATAGCATTCCCTAACATTCTTGCAACTCTTTTATTTCCA
>CAZRJV010000056.1:0-7453 GCA_964600625.1 uncultured Acholeplasmataceae bacterium | reverse complement strand
ACACTACATTCGTAAATTGTCTGCGAAAGCGGCTAGAATCAAAGAAAAAAGATAATCAACAATACTTGAGTATCAAGGCTGCTAAACGGCAGCCTTTTTCGTTTATTTAGTCAATGTAAACACTGATGAAAAACTTTCATTTTTAACCGATTAATATTGAAAGGTGTTACATTATATGATATACTTATTTTATAATAAGTAAACAGGGGGTTAATGTATGAGCACAAATGTTACTATTTATGATGTGGCGGCGGCATCGGGTTACTCGCTAGCTACAATTTCCAGAGTTTTAAACCATCCTGAGAAGGTTAAACCTTCAACAAGAGAAAAGGTGTTAAAAGTTATTGATGAATTAGGATATCGTCCCAATATGATCGCTCGTGGTCTTGCTTCAAGACGCACGACAACAGTCGGTGTAATTATTTCTGATATTACTAGAGCTTCAGTCGCCGAAATGATCGGTGGTATTAACGATATATCAGATACGTATGACTATTCAATTAAAATTTTTAGTATCCACGACGATATTGACGTTAACGATGTTATGAAAAATGTTATCGCTGAACAAGTCGACGGTGTTATATATCTAAATGATGAATTATCAGATGAATCAATTGAAGATATTAAAACCACTTTAAAACAAAGTGATATTCCATTTGTCTTTGCTAATGTGTTATCAGAAGAAAGACAAACGGCTTCAGTGGCAATTGATTATTTTAAAGCTGGATACGACATGACAAAAGATTTGATTAATCAAGGTAAAAAAAACATTTACCTTTTATCAACAGCTAGAAGATATTCAGTTAACTTATCAAAAGAAAACGGTTATGAAAAAGCGATGAAAGAACACGGTTTAGAACCGCTAATTTTTAGAACTAGTGGTGACACTTCGATTAACGAAGCCCATTTTAACGAGTTTTTCAACGGTAAACAAATCGATGCTGCGTTAGCAGTTAGAAACTCGATTGCGGTTTCATTTATGAACGTAGCAATTAATAAAGGTTACCGCGTACCACAAGATATCGCTGTAGCTAGTTTCCAAAATACGAGATACGCCGTTTTAGCTAGACCGAAATTAACAGTAATTGACATTCCCGTTTATGATATCGGAGCAGTAGCAATGAGACTATTAACCAAATTAATGGAGAAAAAATCAAAAGATGTGGGCAATACAAAAATTATCTTGCCACACAATATTATTAAAAGAGAATCAACTAACTAATAGGGCCTCTTTAGGCCTTATGTTTTAAATATGAGGAGAACAACGCACTATGAAATTATATGATGAACTACTCTGGCGTGGCATGATTAAGGATGTCTCTAATGCCGAGTTAGCTGAAGCAGCAATTAATCAGAAGGGTTTAAGATTTTATATTGGATTTGATCCAACCGGAAAATCATTAACAATTGGTCATTTAGTCCAAATTGTTAGAATGCGCTTAATGCAATTACGAGGCCATCACCCAATCGTTTTAATCGGTGGAGCCACTGGATTAATTGGTGATCCAAGAGAAGTTGGCGAAAGAAAGTTACTAACGATTGAAGAATCGCTTAATAACGCAAAATTAATTGAAAAACAAATTAATAAATACCTAGATCCAAAAGATACTATCTATGTCAATAACTATGACTGGATTAAAAAAATTGATATGATTACCTTTTTACGTGATTACGGAAAAAGCTTTAATGTCAATTATATGCTAGCAAAAGATACAATTCAATCACGCTTAGAAACGGGTATTTCTTATACAGAATTTAGTTATATGATTATTCAATCAATTGATTTTTTGAATTTATATGACAACTATAACTGCCAAATGCAATTTGGCGGTAGTGACCAATGGGGCAATATTACAGCTGGATTAGAATTAATTAGAAAAACTCATGGCGAAAATAACGCGATTGGGATGTCAAGTCCTTTATTGTTAAAAACTGATGGTCAAAAATTCGGTAAAAGCGAAGGCGGAGCGATCTGGATTGATCCAGAACTAACTTCACCATACGAATTATATCAATATTTTTTAAATACAAGCGATAGTGATGTCGGCGAGTTTTTAAAAAAACTCACCCTCTTATCAGTAGATGAGATTACTGAACTAGAAGAAATGGCTAAAAACAATCCTGAGACTAGAGTCGCCCAAAAAGCATTAGCAGCTGAAATTACTAAGTTTGTCCACGGCGAATTAGCATTGACAGAAGCGATTAAGATATCTGAGGCTTTATTTAAAGGTGAATTTAACGACTTAAGTCCTACTAGTTTTAAAGTTATTGTTAAATCACTAGATGGAGTCCAAGTTAAAGAAAATGATTTGCTAGTTGACGTTTTAATCGAAACGAAACTAGCCCAATCAAAACGAGAAGCCCGGGAGTTTATTACGAACGGCGCGATAAGTTTAAACGATGAAAAAATAAGTGATACTAATTATCAGTTAAGCCAAGCAAGTGCACTTCATCAAAATTATATCGTTATTAAAAGGGGTCGCCGCCGTCACGCGGTAGTGTATTTTAGTTAATAATGTATCTAATATTATATAATCCCATTTCTAGAAATGGCGCAAATATTGAAGTAGTTACCAAACTAGTAAAGAAAATGAGAAAGAAACACGAAAATGTTGAATCTTTAAGTTTGCTTGAAATTGAAGATCCGAAATCTTTTATTGAAGCGCTAAATAATGATACAAAAATAATCTTAGTTGGCGGTGATGGCACCTTAAACCGCATTGCCAATCAAATTATAGGTATTGAAAAACTACCAGAAGTTTTTTTATATAAAGCCGGAACCGGCAACGATTTCCGTCGTTCAATTAAAGAACGAGGAAAAATCGTTAGAATAGATCAATATTTAACTAACTTGCCGCAATCCGAGTTTGAAAACAAAAAAGTCGCCTTTTTAAACGGAGTTGGTCTTGGATTTGATGGTTATGTTTGTTATTTAGTTGAAGGTTCTAAAAACAATAAGACAAAATTAAACTTTTTTGTTAATGTTTTTAAAGCGTTAAAAAGTTTTAAACCATCTGATTTCGAAGTTGAAGTAGATGGTGTTAATAAGCAATATAAAAAAGCTTGGTTTGTTACAATTATGAACTCTAAATATTTAGGTGGCGGTATGAAAATGGCCCCTAAAGCTAAAAGAGAAAACCAAGACTTACATGTTATTATTGTTCATGGAGTTACGAAAGCAAAGATATTCACTTTATTTCCGCTTATTTATTTAGGTTGGCACACTAAAATTAGAGGTGTTGAAATCCTAAGAGGAAATAAAATTAAAGTGAAAGCTGCCACACCAGCATACGTTCAAGTTGATGGTGAGGTTTATGCCAATCAAGTAGATGTTTTAATCAAAAAGTAAAGGGGAATATTATGTATTGTACAAAATGTGGTAAACAATTAAATACAGAAGATAGATTTTGTCCGAATTGTGGAACTAGGAAACCTGATTTGTTTGAAACAAACCAAATCAGAGAACCAGAGCAACAATACTATTACGGTCAAACACCATATCAATACACATCGACACATGAAACGTCGAATGCAGCTTTAATATTTGGAATTGTTTCTATCTTTTTTGCTGGATTGATTTTTGGTATTATAGCTCTTGTTTTAGCTAATCGTCCAGAAGCCAAAAACAAAAAAGTCGCGAAAATTACTGGCACAATCGGTATTATCGGTTGGGCGTTTGCGATGATTATTTTATATATTTGAAAGAAAAAGATATAATGCAATGTCAAAACTGTGGCAATCCAATCTTAACAAGTGATAATTTTTGTAAGTACTGCGGCACTAAAAACCCTAACTTCGAAAAGACACCCGTTCAACAACCTAATTATTATCAACCACCACAACCAAGCCAGACTAACCAAGGTGAATCTAATACCGCCTTTATCTTAAGTGTGGTATCACTTTTCGTGTTTGGGTTTATCTTTGGGACGATTGCTGTTGTCTTTTCAAAGCGGCCAGACCAAAGTAACCAATCAGCAGCTAAGCTAATTGGTTGGATTGGAATTATTACGGGTATCTTTAAATTTTTATTTATTGTATTGTTTCTTGCAGCGACAGCTCAACCATATTAAAACTTAAACCAATACTCGAAAAAAACACCAAATTTTGGTGTTTTTCCTTTATTTATCCAACTAAAATCTGGATACACTTTTTACAAGCATGTAATATAATATGAGTATTATTTTTCTAAAAAATATTAAGAATAACCGCTTAAAGCGACATATTTATCAATATTTATAAAACCATAAGTCTAAAAACATCTTTATAATACTTGAATTAATTATTTACGTTTTCTTCCAAGACCCACTTTATGATAAACTTTTTCTAGTTTTCTATTTGAGATTAATATTGCTCTATCTCGTCCTTTATCAAGGATATCATCTAATTCTTTACTATTAATAATCGTCTGATATTTTTCTTGAATCGGTTTTAATTTTGAAACAATCAAATTACCTAAGTCGGATTTGAATTGTTGATAACTTTGATTACGATATTTATCTTCTAAATCTTTAATTGAAATATTAGAAAACGCTGAATAAATATTTAATAAATTTGAAATGCCTGGTTTATTTACTTCATCAAAGATAATATTAGCATCAGAGTCAGTAACGGCACTATTTATTTTATTTTTAATCCGATTTAAATCATCAAGCAATAAGATATAACTCTTTTCGTTATCGTCTGACTTGCTCATCTTTTTCAAAGGATCAGTTAGGGATTTAATTCTAACACTACCTTTACTATAATAAGCTTTCGGAACAACAAAAGTATTTCCGTATTGATTATTAAATCGTTCAGCTAGTAAGCGTGTTAATTCTAAATGTTGGTTTTGATCATCACCAATTGGCACAATCTCAGCATCATATAATAAAATATCACTAGCCATTAAAGCTGGATAAGTTAATAAAGAAGTTTTGATTCCTTCAACTTGACGTTGTCTTTTATCCTTATATTGCGTCATGCGCTCCATTTCACCAATATAAGCAGTTGATTCCATAATATAGCCTAATTGGTTGTGGGCGGGAACTTCAGATTGAATAAATAAGTTAACCTTTTCGGGATCTAGCCCACAAGCGATATATAAGGCTGCAACTTCTTTAATATTTTTTCGTAATTGCAAACGATCTTGTGTGACAGTAATCGAATGCAAGTCAGCAACAAAGAAGAAGAACTCAGCTTCATTAAACTCGGTTTGCAATTTGACAAAGTTTTGGATTGCTCCTAAATAATTTCCAATCGTCAAACTACCTGATGGTTGAACTCCAGAAACAATTCTTTTCATAAAAATACCCCCTAAAAAAATAATAAAAGCGTCCTTAGACATGTTCTAAGGACGCTTATAAGCGCGGTGCCACCTTAGTTCTATACATATAGTATAGCTCTTTAAGAGTTATCACTCCCAAGTCCATTCAAACAACTTAGTCATAATTGGCTTTCACTATCCCAACTCGCTTTTTATCTATCGCCATTTTACTACTCTTGTTCATTGTGATTATGTTAATAATAACACAAAACTATTTTAGAATCAACTAGTTATTTCTACAATTAGAAAATATGAATACGCTTACACCAAAAAAAACGGAAAAAGTCAAAAATCACCTTGAAAAACAAGGTCCTATAGTATATAATATAAACGGTATTTTGAAAAAAATTATAAAGGAGGTATGATTTTATGATTACTATTTACACCACACCAAGTTGTTCTTCTTGTCGTAAAGCTAAAAAATGGTTAGATGATCATCGTATCCCTTATTCTGAGAAAAATATATTTAACGAAAACATTACAGAACAAGACATTGATTTAATGCTCCAACATTCTGAAAATGGATTTGAAGACATTATCTCTACTCGTTCAAAGATAATTAGAGAAAATGACTTAGATATTGAAGGAATGCGCACCAATGAGTTAAAACAATTCATTTTAGACAACCCAAGTGTTCTGAAAAGACCTATCATGATTGATCCAAAGGATAATAAAATGCAAGTCGGATATAATGATGAAGAAATAAGGGTTTTTATTCCCAAAAGATTAAGAGAGTTAATTATGTATTCAAGTTTCAGTCAAGGTGATTTCGATTATAAAAGAGCTTTAGAAGTTTACTTTGAAGAAATAGACTCGGTAAAAGGACAAAACCATTAATAAAAGAACAACAACATATCAAGAGTAGGAATTTATAATCCTACTCTTTTTATTTGGTTTATTCTAAAGAAGAATAAACTGAAAATGCTAGTAACTAGTGAAAAGACACTTTATAAAGACTTTTTGGCCTGTTTTTATTAAAAATAAGAAAAATTAGTGAAAACGGCTTTACCCTCTTTACTAATTTAGAAAAATGTTGTATTATAATTATATAGATTTATTTTTATTTTTAACAAATAAGATGGAGGGAAAGTATGAGTAAACTAAATTATCAGGGACAAGTAGTTGTTCAAAAGAAAGACTACAACGTAGGCGAAGTTGTTGATAGTCTAATAAATTTACCGAGTAGCGAAGTAAAAGGGTTCTTTCAAAAAATCGGATTAACTGTTCCTAAAACATTAAGAATTAAAGTCTTAAAAGAAACGTTAAAAGATTTTGTTGACCAAACTGTTTTAGAAAGAGCTAATTTAGCTGATGAGCTAGGATACAGGTTGTCATGGTTTGATCATTTTTCTGAGTTCCAACTTGAAAAATTATTGCAATTTGCTAATTCTACCAGTCTAGAAAGAAAATATCGACTAGATTTATGGTTGTATTTACTAAACTATATTATCGATAAAAAGGTTGATGAAAAAGAGATTGAACTGTTATTCAAAAAAGCCAAAGAATTTAGAGCAATAGAAGAAGATATTTTATCTTTTAATCTTGGGTTAAAGGAAATCTTTTTTGACCAACCAAAACAAATCGATGGCTTAACCCAAGAAGATTTCAGAGTAGTTTTATATAAGAGTTCAACTCTAAATGAAATTAGGGAACTAGGTTTTAAATATGATGTTAATGTTCCAAGAAGACTTAAAAAAGATCAACTAGCTGATATTATTTGTTTTGAGCTAACTGAGCGCAAAGAACTTACTCCATTACTTGAAGAAAAAATTCGTGGGATGTCAATTGTCTTAATGCAAAGATTTGCTAAAGACAAAGATATCAAAGCATCTATCGAATTAAAGAAAGAAGAAATCATTGAATATATTTTAGCTAATGCTAATCAAACTAAAGAATCATATTTCCTACCATCAGATCGTTCTGCCTATGAAAAAGAAATTGTTCCAACACCAAAACCGGTCATTGAAAAACCAGCTCAGGTCGTTGTAGAGCCGGTTATTATAGAAGAGAAAAAGCCAGAGGTTGTAACGCCGATTAAGCCGGTTGAAGAAAAAGTGGTAACAGTTCATAAACACACTCCTGAATACGAAGAAGTTTTAAAGGAATTGGCACTATTAAGAGAAGAACTGATGGATCACTTATCAAAATGTA
>CAZRJV010000055.1:0-7467 GCA_964600625.1 uncultured Acholeplasmataceae bacterium | reverse complement strand
GTAGATAATATGGAAGAAGCAAAAAGATATTATGAGGAAATATTGGGGTTAAAAAAGAAATTTGATTTCTCTAATAAGGGAATGGTTGCTTATAATATTGGAAATGAAGAACCTGCAATAATTCTAAAAGACAAAAATAAATTTGAGAATTTAAAGCCTACAATATGGTTTGAAGTAGAAGATGTCGCAATCTTCTATAAAGAAATGTTGAATAATGGTATAAAATTTTTGAGTGAGCCTTTTAAAATTGGAACTGGTAATGCAGTCGAGTTTGAAGATCCATTTGGAAATAGACTTGGCGTTACAGATTATATTAAGTAAGGAGTAGAGATTATGTCAAATATAGATTTGGTATTATTAGGACTTATTAAACAAAAATCACAAAGTGCTTATGATATTAAAAAAAATATAGAATATCGTAATATACCAAGATGGGTAAGAATTAGTGAACAGTCTATTTATAAGAAAGTATTACAATTAGAATCAAAAGAATATATTGTTAGCCATAAAGAGAAAGAGGGAAATATGCCAGATAAAGCAGTATATACTATTACTGACAAAGGTAATGATTATTTTAATAAACTTATGAATGATATTTCAAATTCTGATGTTAGTCTATATTTGGATTTTAATGTTATTATTACGAATTTAGATTTAGTAGATGATGAACAAAAACAGATTCTTGTTTCTAATATAAAATCAAAGATATTAGAATTAAAAGAATTACTAAATGAAAGACAATCTCATAGACAACATATTCCTAATGTTGGAAAACAAATGTTCAAACAACAATTAGCATTAGTAGAAACATTAGAAAAGTGGATAATTGATTTTGAGAATAGTTTAAAAGAACAAAATTAGTAAATATTGATTTTAAGTTAAAAGATAAATTTGTAGGGAGGGAAATTCCATGAAAATAATCAACATTGGTATTCTTGCTCATGTAGATGCAGGAAAGACAACTTTAACGGAAAGTCTGCTTTATACAAGTGGAGCGATTTTAGAATTAGGCAGTGTAGATAAGGGAACAACAAGGACAGATACTATGTTTTTAGAACGTCAGCGTGGAATCACAATTCAGGCAGCAGTTACTTCTTTTAATTGGAATGACTACAAAATCAATATTGTAGATACTCCTGGACATACAGATTTTATAACAGAAGTGTATCGTTCCTTATCTGTTCTTGATGGAGCTATTTTAGTAATTTCTGCTAAAGATGGTGTACAAGCACAAACTCGAATACTATTCCATGCACTTCAAAAAATGAATATACCAACAATTATTTTTATAAATAAAATAGATCAGTATGGAATTAACTTAAATAATATTTATCAAAATATCAAAGAAAAACTTTCAAATGATATTATTGTTATGCAAAATGTAACATTAACTCCAGAAATATCAATTAAAAATATTATTGATTTAGATGATTGGGATCCTGTAATTTCCAGAAATGATAAACTTTTAAAAAAATATATTGCAGGAGAAAAATTGACTATACAGGAATTAACGTATGAAGAATATAGGTGTGTTAAAAAAGGTTCGTTGTTTCCTATATACCATGGAAGTGCTAGAAATAATATAGGGACTCAACAACTCATCGAAGCTATTTCAAATCTTTTTTGTTCTGAAATGAATGAGAATGATTCAGAACTATGTGGAAGAGTTTTTAAAATTGAATATACAGACCATAAGCAAAGATTAGTTTATTTGCGTCTTTACAGTGGAACATTACACTTACGAGATACAATTATATTGCCATCGAAAAAGAAAGTGAAACTTACAGAAATATATATTCCTTCAAATGGGGAAATGATACAGACAAAAATAGTTTGTTCTGGAGATATTTTTATTATACCTAACAATACATTAAGATTGAACGATATTATAGGAAATGAAAAGATTTTGCCATGCAATGTATGGAATGACAATACTGCACCAATACTACGAACAAGAATTGAACCGATAAAAATAGAAGAGAGAGAAAAATTATTGGATGCTCTTACAGAAATTGCAGATACTGATCCTCTTTTACGTTATTATGTTGATACGATAACACATGAAATCGTCATTTCTTTTTTAGGAACATTGCAGTTAGAAGTTATCTGTTCTCTGTTGATTGAAAAATATCACATAAACATAAGAATCGAAGATCCAACCGTAATTTATTTGGAAAAGCCATTACAAAAGGCAGATTATACTATTCATATTGAAGTACCACCAAATCCATTTTGGGCATCAATTGGATTATCAATAACTCCACTTCCAATTGGCAGTGGAATACAGTACGAAAGCAAAGTTTCACTCGGTTATTTAAATCAAAGTTTCCAAAATGCAGTAAGAGAAGGTATTAATTATGGACTGGAGCAAGGTTTGTATGGCTGGGAAGTAACAGATTGTAAAATATGTTTTGAATATGGTGTTTATTATAGCCCTGTTAGTACTCCCTCGGATTTTCGTTTTCTTGCCCCAATTGTACTTGAACAAGCATTGAAAAAAGCGGGAACGCAATTATTAGAGCCATATCTTTCGTTTATACTTTTTACACCACAGGGATACCTTTCTCGTGCATATAATGATGCACAAAAACATTGTGCAATAATTGAAACTAGTCAATCAAAAAATGATGAAATTATTTTTACAGGACATATTCCTGTACGTTGTATTAATGAATATCGTAATACTTTAACTCTATATACAAATGGGCAAGCAGTTTTTTTGACAGAATTAAAAGATTATCAAATTGCTACTTGTGAACCAGTTATTCAATCACGTAGACCAAATAATCGAATAGATAAAGTACGCCATATGTTTAATAAAAAAGAAAATTAAGTTACTATTCGCTAAATTACAATTTGTTAAGTAGTTGATGATATGGATAAGTATTTAGAAATCAAAAAGATTTTTGTACTGTTTAGATGTGATTATGATAGAGAAAGGATGCTAATACAATTTGGTCTGTAAGCTATGATATTAAAAATAATAGCATTTATAGGATTGATGGAAATCCAAAAAGGAAAAAATATAAAATAGATACAAGGTTAAATTTAAAGAATAATTTTATGTTTAAGGTAAATCTAAGGCAATAGAAAATTTACTTTTTTCTGTTATAATATAAGTAATAATAATTTTAAAAGTGAGTTGATATGAAAATGAGAACAGAGAAACAAATATATGATACTATACTTAATTTTGCTAAAGCAGATGATAGAATTAGGGTGGTTACTTTAGAAGGTTCAAGAACAAATATTAATATTATACCAGATGATTTTCAAGATTATGATATTACTTTTTTTGTCACAGACATGCAGAGTTTTATTAATAGTGATGAGTGGCTTAATGTTTTTGGAGAGAGACTTATTATGCAAAAACCCGAGGATATGGAATTGTTTCCAAAAGAAGAAAAAGGGTATTCATATCTTATGTTATTTTGGGACGGAGTTAAAATAGATTTGACATTATTGCCATTAGAAGTTTTAGATGAATATTTTACTTGGGATAAATTAGTAAAATTATTATTAGATAAGGATAATCGTGTTACTAATATACCAGTACCTACAGATGAAGATTATTATATAGAACATCCGACAGCACGTTCTTTTGATGATTGCTGTAATGAATTTTGGAATACTGTAACATATGTAGTGAAAGGATTATGTCGAAAGGAAATTTTATTTGCAATCGACCATTTAAATAATATTGTGCGTATGGAATTACTGCGAATGATTTCATGGAAGGTTGGAATAGAGCAAGGTTATAGTTTTAGTCTAGGAAAAAACTATAAATTTTTAGAACGATATATTTCACCTGAATTATGGAAGAAAATTCTTGCTACATATAATATGGGGTCATATACAGAAATGTGGAAATCTTTAGAATTATGTATGGGAATTTTTAGAATGGTATCAAAAGAAGTGGCACAATGTTTAAATTATTTATATCCAGATTATGATAAAAATATTAGTAATTATGTTATAAGACAAAAAGAAAAATATCAAAGATAAAACATTTCTAACATTTGATGATAAAATAATTGGATATCAAAATTATAAAGAGGGCAACAAATTACAATTTATAGGGTAAAGATAATAGGAGCCGAAAGGCTCTTATTTTTGTGCCTTTAAATCCTATTCACTTACAAAACTTTTCTTATTATATATGTTAAATCGTATTCACTCTAAAAAGTTTGTTGTATTAAGAATGGTGTCGTGATAGATGCTGCATGCGGTAGCGGTGCCTTTTTGACAAAATCAATGTCAAATATGATATATGAAGCAGGAGGATTTGGCACTTTAAAAGCAAAAAAAATTATGTCCGAACAGTTATATGGTATTGAAATAGATAAAAGAGTTTATTCATTAGCATGTGCTAATATGCTTATTCATAAAGATGGAAAAACAAATTTAGAGCAATTGGATAGTACTACTCAAGAAGCAGCTGACTGGATAAAGTCAAAAAAAATAACAAAAGTATTGATGAATCCTCCTTATGAGAGAAAATATCATCCCGAAATTATAATTAAAAATGTACTAGATAACTGTACGAAAGGAACTATAGCAACGTTCTTACTTCCTGATAAGAAGCTTGAAAAATTTAGTAAAAAATGGCAAAAAAGTGTTCTTTCAAAACATAGATTACTGAAAGTTATTAAATTACCTGAAAAGACATTTGATGAGGGAGTTGTTGTTTCTATATTCATGTTTGAATGTCATAAACCTCAAAACAATGAAGAAGTATTTACGTGTTACATTCAAGAAGACGGTTTAGAAAGAGTAAAAAATCAAGGTCGACAAGATGTTAATAATAAGTGGCAAGAAATAGAAAATAAATGGGTAGAAATTATAAAAAAACAAACGGGTGACACTACAATTAAATGGATTAATCCAAATGAGTGTTTGAGTTATCAAAAAGATGAAAGACCTTTTACAGTATCTGAAGAAGATTTTATTCAAGGAATGATGAAGTATTTGATGTACAAAGAAAACATCGATGAAAAAGAACTGTCAGAAACATTAGTTAATAAAGTAATGTATTCGAGTTTAATCAAAAAAGATGAAAAAAATAATTCGGTCACTATCAATTTGCAAGGTGGTGAACATGATGAATAAGTTTGATATTTCTTCTTGGGGTGAGTTTAAAGTGAAGGATTTATTTGATATACATCCAACCAAAGCTTATGATATGAATAATTCTCAATTATTAAATGGGGGCGATAACCCTGTATTAGCTAATTCGCGATATAATAATGGTGTTGGGGGTTATTCTACAATGGATAATACTGAAACTGGAAATATGATTACATTTAGCGATACAGTTGATGCCAATACTATCTTTTATCAGGATAATCCTTTCATTGGTTATTCTCATGTTCAGGGATTATATGAAAAAGGTAAATACAAAGGAAAGTGGACAAAAAATGCACTATTGTTTTTTATGATTATCTTTAAACAAGCTGCAAAAACAAAAGGATTTAATTATGATGTTAAATTTAGAAGAGATGTCGCATTAGAGTTAAGTGTATATTTACCAATAGATAAAGATGGTGACCCAGATTGGTCTTTTATGGAGAATTATATAGTAACCATTGAAAATAAAGCCCAAAGGAAAGTTGATACTCTTAGAAATATTGAAGGGAATCAAACTGTGATTGATACTACTAAATGGAAAAGATTTTGTTTATACGATGAAAGATTATTTATTATTGATAGTGGAAATAAATTAGATAAATCAAAAATGACTTCTACTAACCCTAAGATAAATTTTGTTGGTCGTAGTAGTGTAAATAATGGGGTAACAGGGATTGTTGATTCTATTGAAGGAGAGAAAGCATATAAGAGTGGGAATATGACTTTAGCATTAGGTGGTGAACATTTAGGATCTTGTTTTGTACAAGAAAAAGATTTTTACACAAGTCAAAATGTTAATGTTCTTATTCCAAGGAATGAAATGTCTCTCAATGTGAAATTATTTATTTCATTTATCATATATAGAGAAAGCAGGACATACTATAAAGCGTTTGAAGATGAATTAAATAGGCATATTAAGACTGATTTTTCTATTTTACTTCCTATCGATCAAGATGGTAACCCTGATTGGAAATATATGGAAAAATTTGTTGAAAACATTCAAACATCGTCACAATCAAAAATTGATTCTTTCAAAACTTTATTATTACAAAATAATTACTCAACGAACTGCTAACTCTTGAATAATGTTTTCTTCTTTACTATTGTTTAAATAATGTCACTTTCAAGTTTTTGATACTTGAGTTATGACATCAATAATAGAGTAGAAAACCAAACTCAAAAGCATCTTGTTTATGTTTGTATTGCATATATTTCACTAGAACTTAGAGTTAATATAAATTATTAAGTCTCTATTCAGCAGGTAGATAATTATAATCAATGAACCAATTAATAAAAAAAGGAGTACAATAAATGAGTAAATTGGTAATAGAATTACAAAAAGATATTATTGAAAACAAAACGGATACAATTTCAATATTGAGAAAAGCAAAACTTATAGCCACAAAGTTAAATTTGATTGATTTCAAGCAATGGATTGATTATGAACTTAATGGATATGAGAATTATGATGACATACCTGAGTACAGAAACATAATAGGCGAGGTTAAAGCAAAAAATCCTTATCATGGATTAATTCCAGTGATGATGCCTTCATCTATCGCTGAACAATTAAACACAAGAAAATTGTTTAATCCTATATCGGAATTAATTAATCTATCAATGAGCAATCAATCAATTACTATAGCTTTTCCGAGTGAATTGTCTGAGAGTCTATGCGCTAATGTCAGTGTTAGTTTTCCGTGTTATTTAGTCATTCCCCAAGGTGCTATAATACAAATAATTGAAAGCGTAAAAAATTGTTTATTAGAGTGGTGTTTAAAACTAGAAAACGATGGGATACTAGGAGAAGATTTTGAATTTAGTGAATCAGAAAAAGAAAAAGCAAGAATAATTCCACAGCAAATAAATTATTATGGTCCAGTAATTACTGGAAATGTTAATAGCTCGCAATTAGTTTCTGGAGATAATAACACGATTGATTTTACAAGTTCTTATAGCGCAGAGCTAATTGATGAAATTAAAAAATCACTTAAAAATGAAGCAATTAGTAGTAAAAACAAATCTGACGCACTAGATATCTTAGAAGATATTGATATGTCAATAAAATCCAACAAAAAAACAAGTGTAATAAAATCGGCATTAAACGGTCTAAAGGACTTTTTAATAAACGTAGGTGCTAATGTCACGGCAGCAATTATCACAGCAAAAATGAATGGATTCTAATAATTAAAAATACCTCACCCTTGAGCTACTAACTCTTGGATGAGGTTTTCTTTTGGCTTGATTTAGTTTTATCCCTTACGGGTTTCATCTAATCGTATCAGGCCTTTTTTTGTTTGGCAGATAGGGTGTTTTTTCCTTTATGCCAGAAAAGTATAA
>CAZRJV010000054.1:0-7491 GCA_964600625.1 uncultured Acholeplasmataceae bacterium | reverse complement strand
ATGAAACATTCCACGCAGTCCAACAACAAGCTCTTATTGGAAGAAGACTAGGACTCAAGTCGGAAATCTTTACTGAAGATGAATTAAACACCTTAGAATATGAATTTAAAGATGAAAACTATGATGATTCAATTGATACTTGGCATACCCACTTAAGTGAACAACAAGCAGAAACCTTTGCAGCACACTTATTTGAACGTTTTAAGCAAGATTTAGAAAAACACGAAGAACTAGTCACAAAATATTATAAAAGGTTTATAAACGAAGAATAGCGTGATTAACGGCTTTACTTTAAATAACGGATTTGAATATATAATTACATATATGTAAATCTTCATCATTAGGCTATCATAAAAGGGTATTTTATGATACAATTTATAATGTCAATAATGTACGTTTATGATGTCTTAAATGAGTAAATTAATACCCTTTTTAACTAGTTAAAGGATTGGGTAAATAGTAGAAAGTTTGGGAAGTTTGAATTAATAATTTTATCTAGTAGATATTTCCAGGCTTTAAGGATAAAATTGTATTAGAATGGAGTGTTTAAATAATGGATATCGAAAATAAAAATACAAAAAAATCATATAATAAAATTCGAGTAGTAGAATTATTTGCAGGGGTCGGTGGATTTCGTTTGGGTTTTGAAAGAACATCTAAAAAATTTGATACGATTTGGGCAAATCAATGGGAACCTAATCGAAGTAAGCAGTGGGCATATGAATGTTATGTTCAACATTTTGGTGAAAGCAAAAACCATGTGAATGATGATATATCTAAAGTCATTAATGACGTGCCAGAACACGATTTACTTGTTGGTGGTTTTCCTTGTCAAGATTATTCTGTGGCACGTACTAACGCTAGAGGTATTGAAGGAAAAAAAGGTGTTCTATGGTGGAATATTCATGAAATCATTAAAAAGAGACATCCTAAGTTTACTTTACTTGAAAACGTGGATCGCTTAATCAAATCACCAGCAAAACAAAAAGGTAGAGACTTTGGAATTATGCTTAGAACACTTCATGATGAAGGTTATGACGTGGAGTGGAGAGTTATAAATGCTGCAGATTATGGGCATGTACAACGCAGAAGAAGAGTATTCATATTTGCCTACAAGAGAGAATTGTCTAATATTGTGAATCAAAACCAAACACAAGAAAATATATTATTAAGTGATGGATTCTTTGTTCAAAAATTCCCAGTAAAAGGTAAAACTATTCCTCTTAAAGAAACAAACATTTCAATTGTTAAAGGGTATAAAGATTTAGTTGATGTTTCTGATAATTTTACAGCAGCTTTCTACAATGCTGGTTCAATGGTAAATGGAGAAATTAAATCGTTTGAGATTGAACCAAAACAAGCAAAAAACGGGCTTACACTAAATGATGTCATTGAAAAAAATGGTGTTGATGAAAAATTCTTTGTTAATGGTTCTTATTCTAAGTTTGAATACTTAAAAGGAACTAAAAAAATACCTAGAGTTAAGCCTAACGGTGAACCATATATATACTCTGAAGGTGCTATGGCGTTTCCTGATCCAATGGACAGACCCGCTAGAACAATGTTGACAAGTGAAGGCTCTATTAACAGAAGCACACACGTCATATTAGACCCACTAACCAATTTACCAAGACTGATTACCCCTTTAGAAGCAGAAAGATTTAATGGGTTCGATGATAATTGGACAAACACTGGAATGCCTGAAAAGTTCAGATATTTCTGTATGGGAAATGCACTTGTTGTTCCGTTAATCGAAAAGATGGGAAAACAATTACTTGATTTATGGAAAGAAGTTGATACCAAATGAGTAAACCTATAACAGTGGAACAATTAAGAGTCATGGCAAACGGGATTATAGGTATCCCTTTTTCTGCTATCGATAAGACTGGTAGATTAACCACAGGAAAAGGTGCTGTAGGAACAATGATTGAAGAGTCATGGTTTGGACAGGTGCCACATAATGATGAAAACCCCGACTTTGCAGATTTTGGTATTGAACTAAAAGTTACACCATATATAAAAACCAAAGCATTTCGGTCTAAAGAGAGACTGGTTTGTAACATGATCAATTTTATGAAAGAACATGAATATACTGAATTTGAATCAAGTTCTTTCTACCGAAAATGTAATAGTATTTTAATGCTGTTTTACCAACATTTAGCTGATAAGCCAAAAAGTGATTACAAAATTTCACATGCTAAATTTATTACACTAGCTGAAATAATGAAAAACAAGTATGGCTTTTTCTTTTTATTACCTGATGAAGACATAGAAATTATGCGTCAAGACTGGGAGAAAATTGTTTCAAAAATAAGAAGTGGTAAAGCTCATGAAATATCAGAAGGAGACACTAACTATTTAGGGGCTTGTACGAAAGCCTCTGATTCATCAAAAAGAGTCAAACAACCGTTCTCTGATTTTGAAGCAAAACCAAGAGCATTTTCAATTAAACAATCATATATGACCTATATTTTAAACAATTACGTCATAAACCAACTTGAAACAGAGCGTTTGATTCTTAATAGCAGTCTCTTGAAGACTAAAACATTTGAAGAAGTTATTCTTGATAAATTTGAACCGTATTACGGAAAAACAGATATCGAACTGGCTGCACACTTTAAAATTGATACTAAAAATAAAAGTTTCAGAGATAGAATAATCGCAGCCATACTTGGAATTAAAGGAAGTATTAATCAATCGGAAGAATTTCAAAAGGCTAGCATTACTTCGAAAACAATTAGAATTGAGAAAAATGGTTCTATAAAAGAAAGTATGTCTTTTCCAAGTATCAACTTTGTCGAACTAGTAGATGAAGAATGGGAAGAATCAAAGCTTTATAATCAAATTGGGTTATCAAGATTCATGTTCTCGATATTTCAAAAGCAAGGCTCTGGATATGTTTTTAAGAGAGTTAAGTTTTGGAATATGCCGGACCATGATTTGGATAAAGCAAAAAATGTTTGGGAACAAACGAAAGACCTTGTTAAAAACAACAAAGTTGTCATTGGTGGAAAGTATGGGTATTCAGTTGAGAATTTCCCACAATCTAGTGAAAATGAAGTTTCTCATGTAAGACCACATGATAGGGATTTAAGAGCAGGGCGAACATTGCTTCCAAACGGAAATATGATAAGTAATTATTGTTTTTGGTTAAATACAAAATACGTTCGAAATATTATTGGAGATTAATATGTCTGAATATACTAAAATTGATTCCAAAGTGCTTGAAGAAATGATACTTTCTGTACTAATCCGAACAGAAGAAAAAGGCGATAGAACATATCTAGATACTATAAAAAGAATCCTTGAAGGCAATGAAAGATCAAAAGTTGCAGACAAGTATAAAGATGAAATGTTTTATGGACGCTTTCCTAACATACCAAGAGGATTGGTAGGTAAAGGTTTAAAAGATTTGCTTGAAGATAATAAAATCATAGCCTATCAAGGGAGAAATGATTTATTATATTTCACAGTAAATTCAGATTTCCTTAATCAAATAGAAGAAAATGAGAAAAACAAATTAACTGAACTATTAGCTAGTCAATTGATATAAATTTAAGAGGGGGGTTACTATATGTCACTTAAAGATGTGCCAATAAAAATAAAGTATAAATCATTCATAGATAATCCTATAGATGACTTTTATATCCCTGTTTTAGAAAAAAGTATGGTTTATCGACGTGCTGTTGGGTATTTTTCTTCATCAATTCTATTGGATTACACAAAGGGATTACGTGAGTTTTTAAAAAATTCGGGTAAAATTGAACTAATCATTTCTCCCTATTTATCAAGTAGGGACAAAAGTAGTATTGACCTTTTATACATGGAATCAGTCACGCAGCAATTAACAAACAAAATGTTCCAAAGCTACTTAGATGACAAAGCAACATTTGCATCTGCAAAACTCCTTTTTATTTTAATAAAATTAGGCAGATTAGAAGTAAAGGTCGCAGAGCCAAAGAATACAGTTGGATTGTTTCATGATAAAATAGGTCTTTTTTATGATAATTTTGATAATAAAATAGCAATAATTGGTTCAAATAATGAAACATCTGCAGCAGTTAAATCAAATGTTGAATCTTTCAACACTTTCTGCTCTTGGAAATTAGGACAAGATGAATATGTTCTGCAACACGAAATAGATTTTGAAAAATATTGGAAGGGTGAAAATGACAATATCAAAATCTACTCTTTAAAAGAAGCTTTGGATGAGAATATAATTAAAGAATTTGAAACTGATGAAAATATTGATGATTTGATTTCATTAATATTTGATGAAATAACTGATGATGAAAAAAATTGGAGCGTAACACCTTATACTTTTCAAGAAAATGCCGTTGATATATGGTTTAAAGAGAAAAAAGGAATTTTCAAATTTGCAACAGGTTCTGGGAAAACGAAAACTGCAATTTACTTAATGGAAAAACTCGAAAGGGAAAGAAATAAAAACTTTTTTATAATAGTTGTTCCTGATAAAACTCTCGTTAATCAATGGGCTGATGAACTTGATTCTTATGATAAAAAAGTGATTCGTTGCTTTTCTGCAAATCCAAATTGGAACAAAGAATTTAAAGATTTAATTGATGTTTCAAATATAAGAGAAATATTTAGCTATTATATTGTTGTGACAAACGATTCATATGTAAGCGAAAGATTTAAAAGAGAATTAAATAAACTTAATGATGATTACCTGCTAGTTGTTGATGAGTGTCACACTTGGGGGACAGAAAATTTTTTAAATAATTTACCTAATCCAAAAATGAAATTGGGATTATCAGCAACCCCAGAACTATTTTATTCAGAAGAGAAAACCCAAAGATTATTAGGGTTTTTTGGCGGGATCATTGCAGAGTATTCTTTAGCTGATGCTATTAGAGATGAAAGGTTAGTAAATTATACATATTACCCTCATTTTGTAACTCTTTCTGAGACAGAAAAAATCAAATATGATGAATTAACAAAAAAAATCGTTAGACTAATAGGAAATGACGTCGATGAAATGAGCGATAAATTTGCTCAATTTGGATCGATATTAGAACTTTTATTATTTGCGAGAGCAAGAATTGTATATGGGGCGATAAATAAAATGGAAGTTCTTAAAGAATTGGTTTCGAGTTTTTCAGAACAGAAGAATTTAATAATATATTGTGGTCCCACTTCCTATTTAAATGAAACCGCTGAAGAAACAGAAAAAGACTCTCTAACTCAATTAGAAACGGTTAATAAATTACTTGGTGAGCTAAATATAAAGTTTGCACAATATACCAGTAAGGAATCAGAAATTGAAAGAAGAGCCGCTTTATCGTCATTTGTATCAGAAGATTATTCTACACTTGTTGCAATTAAATGTTTGGATGAAGGAGTAAATATACCTCAAATTCAAAAAGCAATTATTATGGCTTCTTCAACAAATCCTAGAGAATTTATTCAAAGGCGAGGAAGAATATTACGAACTTATCCTGGAAAAGAGTTTTCTGAAATTCATGATTTAATAGTATTTGATGAGAATTATCCTTTATTGTGTAATAAAGAAATGACTCGAGTATATGAGTTTTCAAAATTAGCTGTTAATAAAAACGAAATGTTTAGTCGATTTAATACGTTTCAAAAAGCAATATTTATGGAGGTAAGCAAAGATGGAAAGTAAACACGAAAAGTTGATTGAAGAACTGCTTGAAAAAATAGGGAATATGCTATATCAAGACAATAAATATGGTGAAAAAGAAATGGCAGAAATGATTGTCAAAGTTCTGGAGGAAAAATATGATATTTAATGAAATTGAACTCCAAAATTTTAGGCAATATAAATCCCCTATAAAGATTCCTTTTTCAAATCCAAATAATGATAAAGAAAATATTACTCTAATTATTGCTGCGAATGGTGTTGGCAAGACTACCCTACTTCAAGCTTTTAGATACTGCTTTTATGGGCAAAAATCTGCTTTTTTAGATTTACCCAATAGAGATGAACTTGTAAATAATATGGTTTCTTCTGAAATGAAAGAATTAGATAACTGCGAGATGAAGGTTACAATATCATATACACATAAAAACAAAAAATATTTGGCAATTAGAAGACAGAAATTTGTAAAAAGAAATGGAAAACTGCATCGTTCAGGAGAAGAAGTTTTCACGCTTTCAGGTTTGACAGAATATGAAGGATGGAAAGAATTTGGAAGTAGTGATGCTCAAGAAAAAATACAGTCGATATTACCAGATGGGCTATCTCAAGTCTTCATGTTTGATGGTGAAAGAATGCAAAGAAATTTCGCCGACAAAAAATTTGGAGAAGAATTAAGGGAGTCCATATTAGGAATTTTGGATATAAAAAAATTCGATAAACTGTATGATATCATTGGATCAGAAAATAGAGTCAATTCTGTTTTAGGAATGTTAAATAAAAAAATAATTGCACCTACTGAAAAGGATCAAAAAGTTTTAGATGATTATAATAGGTATTTAAAAAGTCAAAAATCCTTACAAGATGAAATAGAAAAGATTCAAGATGAATTAGATAAGGTAAACAAGCAATTAGAAGATACAAAGGCAATACAAGCTAAACTTGAAGAAAATACTAAGAGAATTGCTGATCGAGATAAAGAGGACGCTAATCATAACAAAGCAAAGGAAAATTTAGAAAAATTATCACAAGACTATTTAGGAAAAGCAAGAGTTGCCCTAACAAGCAGGTTGTTGTTGGAGGTCAAGGAAAAATATCAAGATTATATTAGTCAAGGACATACACATGAACTCTTTTATGATAATCTTCATATTAACACTATTGAAGATATTATAAAAAAGGGAATATGCGTATGTGGGCGACCAGTATCTTCTCATTCTGAAGAAGAAAAAAGACTAATTGAATTAAAAGCAGTTTCGCTGCCAATAGAGTCGGCTCAAAATTTAAACTTAATTGCTCAAAAATTTAAGAAAAGTGTTGAATATCAAGAAATATTGCTTGAATTGAAAGATATTAAATCTAAGATGAACGAAGAGAAACATAATATGCAAAACCACCGGGATAAATCAAATTCATTAACTAAGGAAATTGCAAGAACTGAAGAAAAGTATGGAAATTTAGACTATAAACGTTACGAAAGTTTGCAAAATTCAAAAATGGAAATCGTTGGTCGTCTTTCCCAAAAGAAGAGAGATTTAGAACTTGTTGACGGTGGTATTGAAAAAGGGAAAACAGTTAGAGAAAGAATTGAATTAAGCAATGCGGGAAATAGAAAAGTTCGTGATGTTATTAATCTTGTACATGAAATAAAAAACGAAATATTTAACTTTAGAAGAGAAAAGGATTCAAATGCAAGAGATATTCTAGGTGAAAACTTTGACTCTATTATCGAAAAAACGCTTCAAGGAAACTATTCAACAATTATTGATGAAAAATATAAAATTCAAATTACAAATATGGATACTGGGGTGGATGAAACCAGTGTACTATCTACTGGACAAAATATTATTGTTTCTTTGGCTTTTGTTAAT
>CAZRJV010000053.1:0-7791 GCA_964600625.1 uncultured Acholeplasmataceae bacterium | reverse complement strand
TGGAGCAAGCGAGGGGAATCGAACCCCCAATATTTGCTTGGGAAGCAAAAGTTATACCATTTAACTACGCCTGCATAAGATTATTATAAATCTTAATATAATAATCTTCAATCTCTATTTTTCTAATAATTGAATGGTTTGACTAAGTCTATGTAAACCTTCTAATAACTGTTCGGTTGAACAAGCAAAGTTTAAACGGAAATAGCCTTCACTGTCTGGACTATAGATTGTCCCTTTAGCCATTAAAATATGATGTTCCATAAAGGCTTTTGATACTTCTTCACAAGAAACATTTAAATATTGTAAATTAATCCAAAGTAAATAAGTGCCTTCAACTTTTGATAAAATCGCTTGAGGATGATGTTTCTTAAAGTAATCTTGAATGATTCTATAGTTATTCGTAAGGTGTTTATTTTGTGCAATCAGCCAATCGTCACAATCTTTATAGGCAGCTTTTAAAGCAGTGATGGATAACAAGCTAGGGTTTTTAAAGAAATTATCCTCTGTTATTTTCCTATAAGTTTCCATTAAATAATCATTTTTCGAGATGACTAAACTGATATGTAAACCAGCAATATTAAAAGATTTAGAGGGGGAGATAAAGACCATCATGTTTTCATAAAGATGGTAATAATTCATCAAAGAAATAAACTTGTTATCATTAAGAATGATATCTGCATGTATTTCATCACTTAGAAGATAGACATCATATTTTTTAGCTAGTAAAACGAGTCTTTTTAGTTCTTCATCACGATAAACTCTTCCCACTGGGTTATGGGGATTACATAAAATCATTATTTTATATCCTTGAGCAAATAAACCTTCAAGGTGATCAAAATCCATTTTATAGTAACCCTCTTCTTCAATTAATTTATTTTCAATGACTTTTTTATTCGTTTTTTCAATTAACCCATAAAACATATTATAAACAGGTGTTTGAATAATGACACCTTCTGATTTAGCATCAAGCATTTTTATCGCATAAAATAACGAACCAACCACACCCATTGTCGTGATAATTTCACTGGGATTAATCGAGTAACCATAATGCCTCTTCACATAGTTAATAATAATTTGATAATAGGTATCATCAAAATAGGTATACCCAAAAACACCATGATTGACACGAAGATTAAGCGCATCTATAATCGGTTTAGGTGATTCATATTCACTATCGGCAACTGTAAAGGGAAGACAATCATCTCTTTTAACTTGATCCCACTTAATACTTTGAGTGTTTTTTCTATCCACCGTTTTAAACATTCTTATCGATCTCCTTTTTTAACAATCCCGCTAAATAACCACTACTCCAAGCCCATTGTAAGTTATACCCACCACTCTTGCCATCGATATCTAAAACCTCACCAGTAAAATATAACCCTTCTACTAGTAAGCTTTCTAAAGTAGTTTTATTCACTTCTTCTAAATTAACCCCACCAGATGTTACTTGAGCATCATCAAATCCATCTGACCCAATCACTTCAAACTCAAACCCTAATAATATTTTAATGAGTTTTTTTACTTCCTGTTTATTCAAAGATGAAACAGCCCGATTATAATTCTTAATGCCAGCTTCTTCTAAGACTGGGATAATTAATTTCTTATTAATTAAACCAACTAAGCCATTAAAGACTGTTTTATAAGATAACCGATTAAATCTTTTTAATAGTGTTTCTTCATTAGAATCCACAAGTCTAACCACAACCGTTGTTTTTTTGTTGGCATTGACACTGAAATTAGCCTGTTTAGAGAGACTTAAAATGCCTAAACCGCTAATACCAGTCTTGTTAAAGATGACATCATCATAAACCTCATCAATAACTTGATTATCAGAGATAAGTTTTAGATTATTTGTAAACCTTACGCCACTCATTTCATTTAAATATTGATGCTTCAATTTTAATCGAGTCAATGAAGGAACCAGTGATGTAATCGAGTGCCCAAACGTTTTCGCAATCGTATAACCATCTCCAGTAGATCCAGATTGTGGTAAACTAATTCCCCCGGTGGCAACAATCACATTTTTACTAATTAAACTGGAGGAGTCCGTGAAATCAAGTTTAAATAAACCATTATTTTTAGTGACTAACCGAACTTCTTTTTCATATAATATCTCAACTTTTAATCTTTTAAGTTCTTCTTCAATTACATCCATGATTGATTGGGCTTGTTCACTGGCTGGGTAACATCTTCCTTGGCCTTCCTCAAGTTTCATTAACCCTAGATCATCAAAAAGTTTAAGGGTATCTTTAACACTTAAAACACTTAATGCGCCCAAAACAAAATCACTATTGTAGTCTTTAGAAGAGGCAAAAACATTGGTAAAATTACAACGACCATTTCCCGTTGCGAGAATTTTCTTACCAAGTTTATTGTTTTTTTCGATTAATAGTGTTTTATAGCCTTGTCTGCCAGCAGATAAAGCAGCCATCATACCAGAAGCGCCGCCGCCGATAATTACCACATCTATCAAGTTATCACCATTTTCATTATACTATTAATTAGGCTTGATTTAAATAGTAATAGCCCTAAAAAACCGAATGATTTTGTCATTCGGTTATATTTTGTTATTGTTTGGAAGTGTCATTCTTTTTGATTGAAATAAAGTCGACACCACTACGTTTATCAATTTTATAATAATTATTTAAGCTGGCGTGAAAGAATGGTAACGCACTATTATTTTTAAAACCGTAGTTTTTCGGTGAAAAGTCAGTTTGACGTTTCTTTAATAAGGCAATCGCTAATGAAAACTGTACTTCACCATTTTCATCTTTATTTTCATTAATAATGGAGTTAACTACTTTAACTAATTCTTCAATACGATCATCTTTTTTATTTGTTACCTTTTCAACTTCTTTTTCTAATTTATTAGCGAGTTCTTTCGTATCTTTAATTCTTGTGTCAATATTAATAAAATAGTTACATTCTACTTTAAATGGTTTTGGGGTTGACTCAATGCCCGCACCTATCACAAACTTATTTTCATTTTTAAGCTTGGTCGCCAGTGGGGTTAAATCAGAATCTGATGATGCCAAACAAAAACAGGTAATATAATCCTTATTTAACAAATCCATTGCCTCAATCGCAATTCTTATATCTGCTGCATTTTTTCCTTTGGTATAAGGAATTTGTAGTTTAGGGTTGATCCCTAATGTTTGCAGTTTTTCAATGAATTTATGTTTCGTTGCCTTATTCTTATTCGTAATCGTACTATCCAAATCAGAAAAATACGCTTCTTTAATAATAATATCGCCATATTCATTTAATTCTTCAAACAATACTTTCAAAAATTCTTCGTTGTTAAAATTATCATAATCGATTAAAACTGCAATTTTATGATTGTTTTCAGCTATTGCCATAATAAAATCTCTCCTTGTGTAAAAACATCTTCATGTGATTAAAAATCATCTTTATCTATTTATTTGTGTAAGTCTATTGTCAACCACAATAAAACATGTTTATAATCTATTACTATTATACAACATTTTTAAATTTAATGTAGAAATTAAAGCCGTTTTATAGATAATGGTTAAATCCAATTATTATTGAAAGAACAATAACAATTGAAATAAAGTCATCGTTCTTCAAGTAACATAACTTCAAGTTACTTTATAAATTTCACCCTTTTATCTAGCCTCTTTTTTAATGAGTTCTTGACTTAGGGGACACAAAACATTTTGATTGATACTGTTTTTCAATCAATTAATGCAAGTTCTAAATCAAGGTTTTCTATAAATATTTATTATAAAATTCATTGATTGAATGCATTAAATCTAAATTTAATTCTGAAATCAGTTCATTATCAAGTTCAGCATAAAATGCTTGATTAATCGTGTAGGGGATATTACCACCGTATGAATTATATAATTCTAAATAGGTTTCATTCACACCGTTAATATAGTTAATTGAAGCTTCAGACCTAAATAAATCAGAATGTCCACCATGAATTCCCCTGGTTGTAATATATTCAACATTCTGATTGGTGATTTTAGCTTTTTGAGCGATTATTGAATCTCGATCATAAGCCACCACATCATCGTTTTCTCCATGAATTATTAATACAGAAACATTACTTTTATTAATCCCATTCACCGCTGTCATCTTATACTTATTGCCAAATAAATAGTGTTGATGAATTGATAAAAATGGTTTTTCTAAATGACCATACCACCCTAACATATCTAGCATGACATTTTCGACAAATGTTTTGGCTGAATTCACGCCAGCCACACTGACAACCGCCGTAATATCATGGTCGTAATTAAGAATATTTGTAACCGCGAAGCCGCCCCATGAATGTCTAAAAAGTAAGACATCTAACCTATTCAAGGAATCCTCTTGTTCGACATAATTTAGCGCGGCATCTAAATCTAAGACTGCTTGTGAAAACCCAATTGTTGATTTTCCTTCACTTTCATAACTCCCCGTACAGTTACACCCTAACACCCGATAACCATGATTAACAAAAACATGATTTGTGGCAAATAATCATCAGCTCCACCACCTAATCCGTGTGCCAATACAATTAGGCCTTTGTCATTCGTACTGCCATAAATATACCCCGTAAGTTTATTTTGATTAGAATAAAATGAAATATTCTTTCGAGGGTATGTTTCTTTAATGTCCTCATAATTATTAATCCCTGCCGTAATGGTGTAATCTGGCCTTTAAACTTTAGTAAAACTACTGT
The DNA here is from genome assembly GCA_964600625.1 of uncultured Acholeplasmataceae bacterium. Lineage (GTDB taxonomy): Bacteria > Bacillota_I > Bacilli_A > Acholeplasmatales > Acholeplasmataceae > DUQW01. The sequence goes on along the minus strand of CAZRJV010000053.1, from coordinate 3,101 downwards.
CCATCATATTTTTTACACCGATTATTGAAGTGATAATAAACACTAAAATAATCCCTAAAAGAATTATAGAAATCCATCTTGTTAGTTTCTTCATTGGTTCCTCCAAACAATCTATTTTTATAATGATTATAATATAGTGTTCATAACAAAATGATCCCTTTATGTAAACTCGATTTTTAAGTTTTAAGTACTTATTAAGACAATCCTTGATTCTATTACTAAATAGAGATCAAGCTTGTTTTTACTAATTTTCTGTTGATTAACGAGGTAATCCTGTAGATAATTCTAAGTTTGTCATAAATGGTTGTTAAGATAATATCTATTGTGAAAATAATCTTATCGAGGCTATTAAAATATGTTATACTTATTTTATAGAAAGAGATGATATTGATAATGAAAACAAAAGTATTTGATGCCCATTCTGACATTCTTTATGATGTTTATCAAAGTAGTTTGAAAGGCGATTTAAATCGGTTCATTGATTATCATGAACCCCAATTAAAAGGCCACGTTACCGGTGGGATTTGGACAGTCTATTCACCAAATGAATTTAATCTGATTGAAGCTTTGAGTGTCAGTAAAGGGTTAGTTGATTTAAACGCATTTGAAGTTATATTAGGCATTGAAGGTTTAAGAAATTTATTAAGTGTTTCTGATATGCAAAAGATTTATGATCTAGGCTACCGACACGCGATGTTAACATGGAATGAAGCAAATGCTTATGCGACAGGCGTTAAAGGACCTGTTGATAGAGGCATTACGGAAAAAGGCTATGAAGTATTAGACTTTATGATTAATCACGATATGATTATCGATTTATCACATTTAAATGAAAAATCATTTTACGATGTTTTAAAATACACCCATAAAAACATCCTCGTCTCACATAGTAATTTAAAGAAATATAAAGAGCATCCTAGAAACTTAAGTGATGACCAACTTCTAAAATTAAAAGAAGCCAATGGTCTTTTGGGTTTAACATTGGCTGGAGGCTTTATTGCCGATGAAGAAAAAGACCGAAATCTCGATACCTTGATGCTTCATTTAAAGGAAGCGATTCGAGTAATGGGCATCGATAATGTTTGTTTTGGGTTTGATTTTATGGATTACTTTAATTCTGACAAAACGATGAATATTGAAGAACTTAAAGATGCCTCAGAATTACAGGCGTTAATCAATAAGCTTATTAGTGAAGGTTATTCTACAAAAGAGATAGAAAAACTAACCTATTATAATTTGTATAATAGATTTAATAGACATATTTTTAGTCATCATTAATTCACAATTTAAACAGAGAAACTCAACGAACTAATGAATAAGATATCTTGTTTTAGTGGTCGTTGAGTTTTTTGTATACTAAGACTAAGAAATTACTTCTAGTCTTAGGAAACGAGATATTTTTGTGAAAATCTGGCATATCATGTAAATTTGAAACGTTGAAAACTAGTAACAACTTGGTTATCACTTTTACTTACTAAACTTTCAATAAATACGCTGGCAGATAGAGAAAAATATCCCTTCATATCAATAAAAAAGGCTTGATCGATTGTATCAAACCATTGCTTTTTATATGTGTTTGGGCGACCATTTTAATACATTTTCGTACCCTTATTTATCATATAATTATCCCTATTAAATCTATATATTTTTTTGGCAATTTTTTATAATCTTTATACTTTAGTCGAATAATGTACTGTTCTTGTCTTTTGCTTTCCTTTTTCATTATAACTAATAATCTACCCGGATAATTTCTTCTATCGGTTGGTGCTGTCAAGTAATTAAAAAAAGAAGGTTTTCGATAATCTAATTCTTCAATCTTATAAAAATCAATAAACAAACCCTTATTTCCTTTTTGACAAGTAATGCCTCTAAAATCAAAATCTGCTTCATATATAATTACTAAATAATAAAGTAGCAATATAAAACTAATAAGTAAACCGATTGCTCCAACAATAATACTAGGAATAATTATCTGCCAAGAAATATATATTTTGTTATGAATATATTGTAAAATCCCACCATGATTACTTGCATTACATTCACCATGACAAAACAATAAACTAAGTAATCCAAACATTAAAAGTAATCCAAATGGTATCATTACCATGTACCAATATTTCGGTTTTCTATACTTTACACTCATGATTACCTCCCGGATTAATTAGTTTTCTTTTATTTAATGTATTTCATGTTAATTATTATCTTGATTATATCATGTAAGAGTATATTTAAATACTTATTTTGTTCAATATTGTATATCGTGACATAAAACTGAGCCACTCATCGTCATTTAAAATTGATCCACCTAGAAACCTCTTCTAAACTATAATAAATAGTAAATGAGGAGGCTGAGAGGATGATCAATAATCCTTAAGTCGTAATCTGCTGAATAATAGTTTGGATAAAATGTGATCAATTTATGGTCCTATGTGGATATAAATGTCAATATAAACTGGTAGAAATATAGCGGATAAAATGTAGGTATTTGTTGTAGTTATGAGTACTTGTATTAAGCCTTTTCTTTGCCTTTCTCCTTAACCCCCTAGGGGGTCGCCCTCGAAGAAGAATCAGGTTCATCGACCAAGATCTTGTCCTTGATGCGATAAGAGCGCCAAGTGATCTTTACAATGCTGGAGTGATGGCCGAGCCTTCGATGATGGCTGCGGCGATGATTTTGAGTGCTTGGATTAATGATCTTGTGATTTTGATTTGTTTTGTTTCTATCACTACGAGTGAATGATCAAATCTTCTAAAACGTCCTGACTATTGAGCGATTTCTTCGTTTCTAAATAAATTCAATTTGATATTTTCTTCATTGAGTAAAACTCCTGGTTGATCTTCAAGATTATCAATCCTAATGAAATCTCCTTGCAAAAATTCATATGCATTCACCCAATCCTTAAATGTTGATCGGTTATACCCTTATATTTTCACATATTCACTCATTCTTAATCCTGATGTCTTGTATTTCTTCACCGCATCTAATGGTTCTCGGTCACTATAATGTTTTCCCATTTTTTTCACTTCCTTTTGTCCTTTTAGAATACAAAAAAACACTCCATTTATATAGAGTGTTAATTTTTGACGTATACGTTTTTTGT
>CAZRJV010000052.1:0-7793 GCA_964600625.1 uncultured Acholeplasmataceae bacterium | reverse complement strand
AAGAAAATCAAGCTAGAGTCTTTGAACGTTTCTATCAAGTTGATAAAGATCGAAACCTCTCTTTAAAAGGAACAGGGTTAGGGCTATCAATCGTTAAACATATTGTTATATTATATAAGGGCACGATTCGTCTTGAATCTGCTTTAAATGAAGGAACGACGATGACAGTAGAATTACCTTAATCATTAAAATAAAAGAGTTTGAAATTAAAATTCCGAACTCTTTTTTTTTCTGGGATGTGTAGATAATAGTTGATATTTATCTGTTTTCCAGAATTTCTGTAATACCTTTGTCTTTCATAAAATCATCAAAATTAACTTCTTTTATTGATTTTAGAACTCTTTTAAATATACTTTTAATCATTTTATTTTTAGTTTTAATTTTTTCATTCATATTTTTAATATTATGATACACTAAATAGTTTTGCCTATAAACGAAAAAATTCAAATAGTGTTGTAAGTTCTTAAGTTTATATCCAGAATGTTTATAGAGAAATCTTTTTAATATACTATGATAATTATCTACCATTATGGTTGAATATTCTCCAGTTTCATCTTTTCTTCCATTGATCTTTTCCACTTCAAATTGATTCATGAATTGATATGTTTTAGTGTTCCCATCATGAATGGATTTTTCAACTTGTCCAATATTGTCAGTGAAATTATCAATGAATTGCTGAGGACGAGGCATTGCTCTAGATACTACTTTAGCCACAGATACACCATAAATATTTACCATTGTGACTACACATAGCTGGTTAAATGAGAGACCTCTGATACCTTTACCATCAGGTCTAACATGTTTATAGGCTTTTTCTCTAATACTAATGAATGTTTCATCGATTACGATCACTCCACTTATCTTCAAGTTTTCTTGATAGTGCTTCAATGAATGAAATATAATATATCTATAATATAAAACTGTTTTAATATTAATGTCAAGATTTCTTGCAATAACTTCCAACGTAACATCATCAATCATAAATGCTATTAACTTTTTGATTTTATAATCACTTAACTTAAGATGTTTCATTGGAGTCTTATCAATTATGAAAGTTTTTAAACAACACTTACATTTATATCTTTGTTTATTATTTTTGTCTTTTCCATTTTTTATTAAACTGTTAATAGAACCACATAGATCACATTTTTTGTTTTGCATCGACGTCCCTTTCTACTATAAAAGCGAGTGTTTTATCCTAAAGGAACGTCGCCAAACAATCCAGGAATAAAACACTCGCTTTTATAGTTCCTTTATTAAGATTGTTTGGCATTATTATTATAACATTGTTTTTATTTTTTTATAATGGACTTAAGGGTTTTGTTATCGTTATTTAAGTATAGTCATCAACTATTATCTACACATCCCAGTTTTTTTTTAAGTTAATTTTTAATTCGTTTATTTAATAGATATGTCGCCAGCCAAAGTAACCCAATAGACACAATTACAGAAATAATCATGACCCAAAATATCGGAATATCTAATCCAAATATGCCAATTTTGTTATACCCATAGACTTCTTTTAAGGCGGTATTTAATTCAGTCATCTCAGATTCTGGCATATTACCAGTGAGTTTCTCAGTAATTATATTAAGCCCTTTGGGTAACATGGCTCGCCTTAATAGAATCGTCATCTGCGTAAAGGGAATGATACTAGAAAAAGATTGAATCCATTTTGGCAGTATTGATAAAGGTAAATAAATCCCTGAGGCAAACCCAATTAGTGATCCAAACACACCACTGACTGCTCCAAAGGCATTGACTGATTTAATAAGCGAGGTTAGTAAGACCATAAAGGCAGTCGAAATAAAAGCGAAGAAGAAGGTATAAAAGATCGCTATAAACCATACTTGAAGTGAATAACCAATTCCAGTTGATAATGTAATGATGCCTAATGAAGCAATCACAATTAATATATTTATGAAAGATGAAATCACAAAGGAAGAGAAATATTCAATTGTCCATTTTTAATCATACTTAACTTGATATGAAATTGGTAGTTACCATGAATATTGACGTAATTGACAACTTGTCTAATTTTTTACTAATATAATTAAGTGGTTGGAATGTTTTAATTTTCTTTATAACATTAGATAATGTCTTCTTATATTTTCATTTATAAGTGATTTTTGATATGAAATCTGAAATGATTTCAAACAAGTTTATTGAGATTTTTTTAAAAAAATCACAACGTCATTAATGATTGAAAAGAAGTGTTAATAATACCGATAAAAGGTACATAAATCAATATTATTAACGTAATGGAATCACTCACAAAATATATAAAAAGTTAACTAATTTGCTTATATTTTATGGAAAAATTCGTAAATTGCTTTAAATTAATATATAATTTAATTACCAACTTGTTTTAGATTTGAGTGCTATTCAACAAAATTCATCATTCCAGACAAATAATAAATAAGATAAATAATAGGATAAAAAAAGGAGTTGAGTTTTTAAATGAAAAAAAATACTTTGATACTTTTTATAACATTATTATTCTTTTTTCTCTTAGGTTGTCAAAATGATGGGAGAATAGAAATGACTAATGGAAGTTTTTATTTTGCAAGTAATCTATATGATAGTAAAGAAATCAATGATGGAGACATTTTAAATATTGCATATAGAAATAATTATGGTCACTTATATAATGAAGATGGTGAAGAAATTGCTTTCATACCTGAAGCAATAGTCCCTATTACAGCAATTAGTCAAGAATTAATGGACATGATTATTTGTGATTATTTTGACCTAGTAATGAAAGATGAGTATTTTAAAGATTATGAACTAGAAATTTCAGATATCAAATTATCTGTATAATGTGGGGTATATAACGGTTATTATGCCTTGAGATTCCAAGATAATAAAGCTTTGGTAGATATATTGGGAGGAGAAAATATAGGTGGGCAAAGATTTATATACCCATCTATGGGCGGAAATACCGTTATTCTATGGAAGCAAAACTAGTTATTAATTTAAGTGTACTAGTCTTTTTTGGAATGAGTTCTACGTATTCTAAAATTAATGTAGACGATAAATTTAATAGTTTAAAAAGTTCGGTTCAAATTCTAGAAAATCAAAGTTATATAGAAAATGAAGTAATAGTAACTTTGAATTCTGAGATAAGTGGTTTTGAAGAACATTATACAAATTCAATTTTTCGTAAATTTAATAGTGGTGATGTAAAGCATATAACAAAATTTCAGTTAATGCAAGAGAATATAATAGATTATAAGGAGGATTTTGTAAAATGGAAAAGAAAATTGTAGGCCTAGTGATGGCTGTTTTATTACTGTTTTTGTTAGCGGCGTGCAATCTGCCTAAGGAGAATGAAATGTATACACTATTAGAAAGTAGCAGTTGTTGCCCAGAGATAGAGCAATCGAGTTTATACGAGGGTAATATTGTTTTGAGCACGGAGGCTTATGAGGAGGCAATAACTCACTTCATGACAGCTGAGGGATCACACACTGATGATTTCGGAGGCGTATTTGTCGATGAAAATGGACTTCATAATATTTATGTTGTTGGTAATCGTAAACCTGTAACGTCCGATTATTTGATTTATAAGCAAGCAGAAAACTCGCTTAACTTTTTAGAGAGCATTGTCAATGAACTGGGAAGCAAATCACAACAGTTTTCTATTTGGATGGTGTCCATTTGTGAAGTTTGTAACGGTGTTATAATTTGCCTAGAGAGCGAAAGTCAAATACCTTTGCTTCTCGAACATTTAAAGACTAACGGTTTGCTCAAAAAAGGTGTGTTAAACATATTCGTTGGCGAAAATCAAATCGTTCCCAATTAATACTCAGGTAAAATATAATTTAAATGAGAAATACGAAAATGAAAAAGAAACTATTATTACTAGTGATTTTAGTGGTAACAATATGCTTGAACATATCCATTACCACAGAAGTTATCACCACTTCTGCTTTGATAGACACGAGTGCAGAAATTTCTGAAATATCGTTTTTTGAGAACCAAAGCAGAAGTATTGCTGTTTACGACGAGGCGATTAGTCAGTACAGAAGTATTTCGAGTCGAGGCAGAGAGGAAGTCGTTACTTATAGCGATGACTTTGCTGGCGTTTTCATTGATGATAAAGGCTTTTTAAATATAGCACTTGTGCAGTTAGGGCAGAATGAGTTGACTTTTAACGGACAAGTTTTATACCAATTGCACCAGTTTTCATACAACTATCTGCAGGAAATCAAAGAAGCAGTTGTAGATGTTATGACAACATTTGGCATTCATATGGTAGGCGTAGACGAAAAAGCAAACCGAGTGAGTGTATACATATCCGAAGCGTCAAAAATTGAGAATATTTCAAATTTCATAATGGAACAAACTTGGTTTGATGACACTGCAATAAATTATATTGTTGAAAGCGCAGCGGTGCAACATAATCCCTCTTACGGCGGTGAGTCAATTTCAGTCGCGGGGTTTAGTGGAACCATATGTGTAGCAGCGATTGATAACACCACTGGACGGTTGGGAATTCTTACGAATGAGCACGTCGTTCCAACTGGAACAGCATCAAACTATCGTGGACACTGGAATGGTTCAACGTTTAGCGCTAACGTTGCTTTAGGAACCGCTTTGAGTGGACAGCATGAGGGAACAATTGATGCCTCGTTTATTCCTTATACTAATCAAGGCAATTGGGAAATAAGTCCGTACGGCCGACATGACACAACAACATATACAAACATTAGATTAGGAAACAACGACCAAATAGTTCAGGGGCGTGCTGTAAGAAAAATTGGACAAACTTCAGGAATAACTAACGGAACGATTACAAATGCAAATATGACCATTACCCTAAATTACGGAACGCCTGAAAATCCAAATATTCAGGCAATCACAAATGTATTTCGTTATTCGAATGAAAGTTTAGGTGGGGACAGCGGCGGCCCCGTATATTTTAACGATGGGACAGATTTGCACCTAATTGGGATGAACTTTGCAGGACCTTCAAACCCAGCGACTTCAACATTCGGAATTGCTTGTCGCATTCAAAATGTAATGAATATTTTGGAAGTTACACCAATTACAAATGACAGTTTCAATACATCTAACTTGACAAGCACGACCGTGAGCTTGAACGGAATCAATTTTAACCCCACAGGCGAATTTGTTATTCCGAATCAACTTAACGGTAGAATAGTTACCCAAATAGGTAGTTCAGCATTTACCGGTCAAAGCCAATTAACGAAAATAACAATTCCATCGAGTGTTACTACTATTGGTAACAATGCGTTTCAAAATACTAACAATGCACCAATATACTTGGAAGGTAGAGCAAGTGCACCAAATACCTTTGACATCAATTGGAACTCATCAGGGAATCCTGTTTATCTAAATGGCAATTTATGCACCCACACATCAACAACATTAATGAATATTAACTATACACAGCACGGTCATTTATGTAATACATGTAGAACCTTTGTAAGTGAATCAAACCATAATCATAATGTAGAACATATACCACTGGGAACTGCACCATCTGGTATAGCAGTGCATTCTTCATATTGTAGGTGTGGTCACTCAGTAACAGTTCCTTGTGTGAGCAAAGTCCCACATCTACCAGGAGATACGGTAATTTGTACGTATTGTGGTCAAGAATTTACTAATCCACTATTCATGATTACACTACCAAATGGCGAGTCTTTTGTTTCAAATGCACCATTTACATATGATATGTTTAAACAGTTAGCTGAACATCTTGAGATATCTTACCAATATGCAGACTTTGTTTTATCTGCTAGATCAAGTACGATTGACTATGAATATGATATAAACTTAGCTAGTATTTTACCAAGTCGAAAAGAAACATTGTATGAATGTTGTGAGTAACAGACTATTACTATTATTTTAGTAAATAATGTAACAAACACAACTGGATTTATCAGTTAATAGTCTGATCGCCATTTTCCATTGTTTACCGACCAGCATTCGATTTTACTGGATTTTTCCCTTCATAGTGGTTGTTGTATTTTTTCTCTTAAAAAGCCAATTCAGTTAAAGAAAAATGGTCTCAAAAATAATCTTGAAGCGGTTCAAAAAAACGACCAAATTACACAAATTTATGCCCATTTTGGGCATTTTTTTGTTGAATAGGAAATCGTAATTAAAATCTTAAAAATGGTTAACAAGAAAAAATCTCAGGAAAGAGACTAAAACAGATAACGATCAAAAACTTATTTCAAAACATTTAAAGTTAACTTGTTATAGATATCTTTAGGAATAAGATGTTGCAGGCCACAATTGGGACACCAGTCAAGCGGGAAAGGCGTGGTAAAATCTTCCATATCAAGTGCGTAATCACCAAAGTGGGTACGCAATTCATGATGACAGTTTAAACATTTCATATCGACATAAACATTGAGATTAGGCACTTTTTTAAAAGCGTTAAAAGACATAGGATTCATCACATCACACATGGGATGTGATAAATATTCTTGATAAGCGGATTTAAGCTCATCTTCAGATAGCTTAACAGTAACAGTAGAAAAGAATTTAGGCATCAGATATGTACTCCTTATTATGATTCAGATATGAATGTTTAAGATTTAAAACCATCTTTGAACCACAATAACAAATGAGTGGATCAAACTTAAAGGTCTTTAATAATAGTATACGCCATTTGAGACGAGATTGAGCAATATGAATAGAAATAGCAGACACCATTTTGACTTTATGTGCAGATCTTAAGGAACGATTGGCATAGAAACCATAGTATCTCAGCTGATGAAAACGGTAGTCGTGAATATGTCTGATAAGCTTCCTAATAAAAGAAAATACAGGCTCAGTTATCTTTATCGGATGAGCGGGATCTTCATGAGGCGTATAAACCCAAGTGACTTGATGGGTTTCTTCATCAAGCGACAAGATGTTTGATTCAGCGATTGGTGGATGAGAAGCATATCTGGAAATATAATCAGCAATTTTTTTTGAAGAATAGAAGGTATTTTCTTCACTGATTTTCGGACCATTGACATAGAAACCATTTTGATATTGTTTGATTAGTTTGGTTCTGAGTTTATTGAAGTCATGATATAAAGATTTGGTAGCAAAAAGTTTTAGACATTTGGAGACGTTGGTTAAGAGTAAGTACATGAATGTTTTTCTTAAGCGTTCAAAAGGAAAGAAAAACATGGGTTTAGATTTACCGGTTTTATCAATGGTTTGTTCAGCCAATAAAACGTGTAGGTGTGGATGCAGATTTAAGGGTCTACCAGAAGTATGTAAGAAGGAAATAAAACCTAAACGCACATCGGTTTGATGATCACGTTTGGAATTTCTAATTGACATGGTTAAAGCTTGATTAACCGTTTGGAATGAGCAATCAAAGAGTTGACGACATTTTCAAAAATAAGGTCTCATATCAAAAGGGACAGAAAAGACAAAATGACGATGAGGTACATTTAATAGTTTCTTTTGGATTTCTATAGAGCGTTCATCACGGTATTTATGGCCACAGGAAGGACAAAAGCGAGAATGACAAGAAAGACCAGTGAGGTGATAGTTATCACAAGAGGTACATTCATAGAAGAGATAACCTTTGGATAAGTCTTTACAAGCTATCATCGCTTCAACATTTTTGATGATTGTAGGACGTAGTTTATGTTTAAATTCAGCAAAGAATGCATCCCAATAAGTTCTAAAAAGATATTGAATAGAGACGTGGGATTTAGATTGATTTCTAACGGCTTTAAGATTGGATAGTTTGATGAGTTCATTTTCATAGACGGACTTACCGTTCATCGCTGCAGCAGCCAGTAAATCTT
>CAZRJV010000051.1:0-7849 GCA_964600625.1 uncultured Acholeplasmataceae bacterium | reverse complement strand
ACAAGCAGTTTTTGATAACTTTGCTTGGACCGAACTTCCAGAATAAAAATCTAGAAAAAGTATTTAACTAAATTGGAAACCCAACTTAACCGTTGGGTTTCTTTTTAGTTACATTCATATAAATAAATATTTATATGAAAATATTGAATAATCTTGTTATACGTGGTATAATTACAGTGCAAAAGTTTTTGAAATGAGGGATAATATGAAAAAAATATATGTTTTAATTGTATTTTTATTCACGATATTTTTGTTAGGAAGTAATCAAAATGTAGAAGTCAAAGCTGAATCTTCAAGTTCTGGCGATCTTTCTATTACGTTAAACGAACGACTTCCTAAATCATTTATTGTTAATTCGGCAACGCCTGATTTTAAACCGTATTTTATTGTTAGACTAGGGACAGTTCGTCAAGAAATTACTGATGAACAAATTGATTTAGGTGGTTTTAATGTTGCAACAATCGGTGAATACATAATTACTGCCACCGTAACGATTGAAACTGATACCGTTACTAAATCATTAACCGTTAAAGTTGTTGATACAGATACCGTTGGTCCAACGATTACGGTTAATAAAGCATTTCATATGGAAGATGAATTTGGTAGAACTCCATGGGATTCACAAGAATCGATGATTAGTTTTATGGAACGTTTTACGATTTATGATGAAGTTGATGGTTATATTGCTCCTAATGAAAGTATGTTTCTTGGAATTGAAAACGTTAGACTCAACCGCTATGGTGAAGAATACGTAATTTGGATTGAAGCATATGATAAAGCGGGAAATCTAGGTATTTATGGTGAAATTCGCTTGTTAATTATTAACACAATCGGAACGGTGATTATCGATGTTAATGAAGATTTACCGGTTGAATTTGTAGTTAATTCCGAAGCCCCTGATTTCAAAGAATATTTTAAAATTACCGATAATATTACTGAAGTAGAAATTACCGATACTTTAATTAGACGTGGCGGCTTTGATATTACTAAAGTTGGAACCTACAATGTCTCAATTATTTATTCTCGGGAGTTTGTTTTCGACAATAACCGTGATGTTAAACAAGTTAGAGTTGAATTTAAAGTAATTGAGGCTGATGAAACCGCTCCGGAAATTATTACTTATCGTATTGATGATGAGGTAAACCTTGAAGGACAATTACCTTGGACTTATCAACAAGATTTATCAATTTTTATGAATCGCTTTCGAGTTAAGGATAATGTTGATGGTATTATTGAAGTAACTCAAGACATGTTTAAGGGAATTGAATTAGTCGATATTAATACTATTAATAAAGAGTATTTAATTACTTTCGAAGTTATAGATAAAGCCGGAAATATTGCTACTAAGGAAGTTAGATTATACGTTTTAGATGATGTTTCACCATATATTACTAATTTTAATAACCGTTATTATCGCATTAACAACAATATTGACATCTTAAAAGTTGTTAATAGCGTTGGTTTAGAAGATAATTATGATGACAATCAATCAATTTTAAAAATTGTTATTAATCATAAAGATTTATTCGAACAAGTCGGGTTATCTTATCATGATCTAGAAAGATATAAAGATCAATTTACTGAAGAAGAAATTGCAGCAGCTGCTAAAGCATATAATTATGAATTAGTAGATGGCACTTATTTAGTAACTGTTAACGCATTTAGAAGTGATGATGAAGATAACATCTTAGTTAGTAAACAAATCGAAATTGTTATTGAAAATAAGAAAATCAAAGACTTATTTAAACTATATGAAGAACTAGAACTAGATCGTGGCGATAGCATGGTTATGTATTATACAACTAACTTTGAAACTAGTAAAAATGGTGAATATGTTATGTCAGTTGATGCTCAAGATACTTCTGGTAATTTAGCTCCAAATCGTCCATTTAGAATTGTAATTGAAAATGGACCATCACTAGCAACAATTTTAATTTCTATTAATGTTGGTGCAATCGTTATATTTGGTGGTGCAGTTGGAATTTATTTTATTGTTAAAAAATCTAAAAGCAAAGCTGCCAATAAGGAAAGTGAATAAGCAATGAAAAATAAAATAATAATTATAATCCTAACACTGTTTTTCGCAACAGTTTTAGCGGCTTGTAACGACAAGCCGGCTTATGATATGACTACAGTATCTTTTGAGGATCAAACGTTTTATTATGATGGCAGTCCAAAAAGTATATTGGTTACTGGGGCTGTTCCTGAAGGAATTACTGTTACCTATGAAAATAATGATCAAATAGAAGTTGGAGTTTATGATGTCGTTGCTAATTTTAAAGGTAGTGATGATTACCAACCAATTCCTTCTAAAAACGCTGTCTTAACGATTTTAGCTAGAGAAGAGGTAGAACTGCCTGATTTAGAATTAAAGAACAAATCACAAATTCAAACTGAATTAAGCAATCTTGGTTTTTCTAATATCGTCGTTGAAGAAGTATTTAATGTTGCCACCTTTAAAGGTACATTTATTGAATATCGAAACTACAATATCGGACAAATAGTTAACCCTAGTGATGAATTAGTAGTTTATATTTCGACTCGCATTTTGCCTGATATAACTAAAATTCCAGTAGAAGAAATTGAAGACTATTTTTTAAGAGCTGGAATTGCAAAAGAAAATATTATTGGCGTTCCGCAAACAACCGGTGATCCGGAGTTTGGCTTAGGCTACTATCAAGCTGAAGCAGGAGATGAATATACGACCGGTCTTATTCGTTATCTATATAATGGTAGTGAAGTTAAATTAAAAGATTTAACCGGTTATACATTACCAGAAATCAATGACTATTTACGTAAGTTTGATCTAACGTCAAATTTCTTTGAAAATGTTGATAACACTAAAGAAATGGAAACTTTTGAAACTTACGTTGGATATGAAATTGGTCAAATTATTCCAAGAGGATCACTAATTTCAATGTTTATCTATATTAATGATGATATTGATGATGAAAAACAATTATTTATTTCTAAACACGTTGAAGCTTCAGTTGGAAATAATGGTTTAGAATTATATAATCCACTTGATTATGCCATTAATCTAAGTGAATACTATTTATCAATTTTTGAAGATGGCTCGATTAAAGAAACATATAATATCGATTTAGTAGGAACTTTAGCAGCGAAAGAAACTTATTTTATCGCTTCTGACACTAGTGAAGAAGATATAAAAACAAAAGCTCATTTAGTTTCTAGTAATTTGATTTTTGATGGTAATGATACCATTCAATTAAGAAAAAAATCTAACAACACATACATTGATACAGTTTATAACATTGGTAACACGACTTTTACTTTGGCTGATGAAATTTTTATAAGAAGACACCAAATTACTAAAGGTAGTCGTAATTTTGATATTAGAGATTGGGCTGGATACGTTCCGACTTTCATTGAAGTTATAAATGATCATCCATATCAGATTTTAGATCATCCTACTTTCGAATTATTAGAAGATATTTTCCCAGATTATGGGATGACGAAAGTTAAATATCTATCGGCCGCTGATGGCGATACTATTTACTTAGAATCACTTGATCCAAGAGATCCGGGTCCATATAATTCTAACAGCCGTTTAAGATTTTTAATGATTGATACTCCTGAAACCCAAAAACAAGGTGTAGACGGTGAGCCTTACGCTGAATTTGCTTCAAATTTTACTAAAAATGCTTTGTCAAAAGCTGCAGAGATTTATATTCAATCAGATCGTTCAGCGGGGACTAAAGACACTTTTGGTCGTAATTTAGGAGTTGTTTGGTATAACAGCGGAACAGTTGAAAATCCTGAATGGTATTTATTAAATTATGAACTAATTTATAACGGATTAGGCCAAACAGCTGGTATTAAAGATCTAGCTGGTAATTATAAACTTTCTAATGTTTGGGGTAATCGTTATATGTATCAGTGGGTACTAGAAGGCGACTTACATGCCAGAGAAAACAAATTAGGACTTTATAGCGGAAATTATCAACCATAATGAAAGTTACTTGGCGAGTTTTATATATTATTTATGCAGCTATTTTATTGCTTGTTGTCGGGAGTTTAGCAAAACAACATCAAGAACAATTATATTTTGAAAACGAAGGACGAGAAGCAATTAATTCCGAAGATGAATTAGAGAAGTTTTATTTTTTCTATGGTTCACTCGGATATCATTTAAGAATTCCCACGATGATTAAAGAAAATCCTGAGTTTATTGTTGCGTTCTTTGAAATTTACCGCACTGAGATTAGCGATTCAATTCTATACATTATGCTCTATCCAAAAGATGATGACTTTGATCCCAGTGAAAGAATTTTATATTCTTTAAAATTTAATTATGGCGACAACTTAACTAGAACATATGAGTTTGACCAATTTAGGAATTTACAGATGTATGTTTTAGTTGACTCAAAGCGACAAGCAGAGTTGAAAACAAGCGATATTCAAGCTTTAGAAGCTCATACATTTACAGTTATGAAAAAATATGCAACTGTTCCTGATCCCGAATCAGCGCCTGAGATTGTTACCGATGAATTTGAGTTTATTTATTCTATTCAACCTGATGACTTAGTTGTTAAAAAAGCGATTGATGAATACGGTTTAGATGATGACTTATTAAATGAACATGGGATTTGGCCAAAACATCACCATTCACTAAAAAAATATTCTCATATCTATTATTTAAGTATTGGTGGGGCACTTATTTTAATAGTTTTAGGAGCTTATTTCTTTTTCTTCTTTAGAAAAGGTGATAAAGCCAATTTAGGGTCAAGAAAACCGTCAAAAACCTTTAAAGATTTTGGTTATCAAAATGAAGAAGAAGTTGACCCATTAGCTGATTTTGAAAATGAAGAGGACTCCTAATTGTGAGTCCTTTTTTATGATTAGTTTTTTCCACATTTCGTGTGGAAACTTAATATTTTAAGATATGTTATTATATAGATAAGGGGAAGTGATAATTGATGAAAAAAATTATATTGGTAGACGGTAATTCAATCATTTTTAGAGCTTACTACGCTACCGCTTATCCAGGAGCAAAATTAATGCAAACAAGTGGTGGCATCTATACCAACGCATTGTTTGCATTTATTAATATGATCGATAAAATTAAAGAGTTATCATTTGACCATATTCTATTTGCTTTTGATACATCAGAGCCAACTAAACGTCATGAAATGTATGATGATTATAAAGCCGGTCGAGCACCTATGCCTGAAGAGTTGGCAATGCAATTTGACTTAGTAGAACAATATTTGGAAGTCTCAGGCTTCCATCATTATAAACTTGCGGGTTATGAAGCCGATGATATTATCGGTACAATCGCTAGAGAAGGCAGTGAAGACCACTATCAAGTTGAAATTTATTCATCAGATCGTGACTTATTACAATTAGTTAATGAAAATACTACTGTCCATTTAATAAAAAAGGGTATGGGAGATATCGTTAGTTATACCCCACAAACCATAAAGGAAGAATTCGGTTTAAATCACCACCAAATGATTGATTATAAAGCATTGACAGGGGATCCATCTGACAATATTCCAGGGGTGCCTGGTGTTGGTCCTAAAACCGCTCAAAAGTTATTACAAGAGTATCATACTCTGGATAATGTTTTAGCTAATTCAAGTGAAATAAAGGGCAGTGTTGGTCAAAAAATAAGAGACAACCATGAAGCCGCCATTAAATCAAAGATTTTAGTTACTATTGATCAAAATGTGCCACTACCTTTTAAAGTCACTGATTTAAAAAACAATCATAGTCATATTAATGATTTAATTGCTTTCTATCAAAAATATGAACTTCATTCATTAGCTAGAAGACTAATTGTTGATGAAGATATAATTGATAATAATGAGTTTGAATATATTAACTTAACTAATGATTTAGCAATCAGCCAAATCTTAGAACCAAATCTATCGTTTTACTTAGAAATTGATAGTGAAAACTATCATTTAGCTGAAATTTGGGGATTAGGTATTTCTAACGGGAAAAAATCGTATTTTGTTGCTCCCGAAGTTTTACTTTCATCTAGTAGTTTAATTAAATATTTAGAAGATGATTTAATTCCTAAAAACGGCTATAACATTAAAGAACTAATCGTAAAACTGAAATATCATGAAATTGAGGTTAAAGGTTTTACTTATGATTTATTGTTAACAGCTTATATTATTAATCCTAATTTTGGGAAAGAAGAATTGGCAAGAATCACTCTAAACTTTGAATATGACCAGGTTAATTATGATGAAGTTATTTATGGCAAAGGAGCAAAAAAGGGACTTCCTGAAGATGAGAAAGTCTATCAAGCACATATTGCTTCTAAAGCAATGGCAATCGCTTCTTTAAAAGATAAAACGCTTGCTATTTTAAAAGAAAACGACCAATTGAAATTACTAGAAGAAGTTGAACTACCATTAGCTTATGTATTAGCTGAGATGGAATATCTTGGCATCAAAGTAGATCAAGTTGAGTTAAAACAACAAGAAACTAAACTTTCTGATGAAATTGATAAATTAGTTACTGAAATTTATATTGATACAGGAGTTGAATTTAATTTAAATAGTCCAAAACAATTAGGCGATGTGTTATTTGAACAAATGAAACTACCGGGTGGTAAAAAAACTAAAACTGGTTATTCAACTAGTCATGATGTTTTAATCAAACTAGTCGATAAACATGTGGTTATTAAAAAGATCTTAAGATATCGTACGTTAGCGAAATTATTTCAAACTTATATTAATGGTTTAAAAGATGCGATATTTGATGATGGTAAGGTTCATACTATTTACCAACAAGCCTTAACTACAACTGGACGACTTTCATCAATTGAACCTAATTTACAAAATATTCCGGTTCGCACACCTGAAGGTCGTGAGATTAGAAAATTGTTTATTCCATCAAATGATAAAAACTATTTATTAAGTGCCGACTACTCACAAATTGAGTTAAGAATATTAGCGCATGTTTCAGAGGATAAAGTTTTAATTAATGCCTTTAATAAAGGAGCCGATATTCATACTGAAACGGCTCGAGAAGTTTTTCATGTAGATAATGTTACTCCTAATATGCGAAGTGCCGCTAAAGCCGTTAATTTCGGCATTATTTATGGTATGAGCGACTGGGGATTATCTGATGATTTAGGAATTAGCGTTAAAGATGCAGAACAATACATTAATAAGTATTTAGAAGTATATCCTGATGTAAAAAAATATATGACCAAGATTGTTGAATACGGAACCAAACAAGGTTATGTTGATACTATCTTTAATCGTCGTCGTTATCTACCAGAACTAACATCAAAAGTTTATATGCAAAGAAAGTTTGGCGAAAGATTAGCTTTAAACGCTCCAATTCAAGGAAGTGCTGCTGATATTTTGAAAAAAGCGATGGTTGATATTGAAAAATATCTAACGCAAAATCATAAAGAAACAAAAATACTACTGCAAGTTCATGACGAGTTAATCTTAGAAGTGCCCCCCCATGAACTTGAAGAAATGAAAGAAAAAATACCTAGTTTAATGACTAGTGCTGTGAAACTGTTAGTTGATTTACCAGTTTCATTAGCCGTTGGCAAAACTTGGTATGAAATTTAAGGAGTCATCATGCCAGAATTACCAGAAGTTGAAACGGTTAGAAAAACATTATTAAAATATATTAAAGATAAAACAATTAAAGAAGTCATAGTCTATTATGAACCGATCATGCCAGAAGGCAATGTGATAAGTTTAGTAAATCAAACGATAAAAGATATTGGTAGAGTTGGTAAGTTTTTATTGTTTTATTTAGATGACTACGTCTTAATTTCTCATTTGAGAATGGAAGGACGTTATTTTATCAAAGATAATAACGAAGCTAAATCTAAGCATGAACACGT
>CAZRJV010000050.1:0-7875 GCA_964600625.1 uncultured Acholeplasmataceae bacterium | reverse complement strand
AGTTCATTTTCATAGACGGACTTACCGTTCATCGCTGCAGCAGCCAGTAAATCTTAATATTTAGTTTTAACATAAGTATGTGTGTTCATACGTATAGGATACAAAAAAACGAGAAAAAAAGAAAGAGGCGATTTTAATCGCCCCGAGTGAAATTTATTTCACTTTTAGTTTTAATTTTTAATGCGTTTATTTAATAGATATGTTGCCAGCCAAAGTAACCCAACAGACATAATTATAGAAATAATCATGACCCAAAATATGGGAATATCTAATCCGAACATGCCAATTTCATTATACCCATAGATTTCTTTTAAGGCGGCATTTAATGCAGTTATTTCAGCTTCTGGCATATTACCGGGAAGTTTATCGGTAATGATATTAAGCCCTTTAGGTAACATGGCTCGTCTTAATAGAATCGTCATATGCGTAAAGGGAATGATACTAGAAAAAGATTGAATCCATTTTGGCAGGATCGATAAAGGCATGTAAATCCCTGAGGCAAACCCAATTAGTGATCCAAATACACCACTGACTGCCCCAAAGGCATTGACTGATTTAATAAGCGAGGTTAGAAAGACCATAAACGCAGTTGAAATAAAAGCGAAGAAAAACGTATAACAGATTGTTGTAAACCAGACTTGAAGTGAATAACCAATTCCAGTTGTTAATGTAACGACGCCTAATGAGGCAATCACAATTAAGATATTTATGAATGATGAAATCACAAAAGAAGATAAATAGTAAGTCAAGATTATTTTAGGACGTTCAATTGGGGTGACTAGGAATCCATCAATTTGTTTGTATTCAAAGTCATTAATGATATTGCCTAAATTTCCTAACGGAATTGAAACACTATTAATGACGATTAAGCCAGGAATTAGTTGTGAGTAAACTAAAAAAGTTAACTCTTTATCGGTTAGGATACCGTCTAGTTCGGTTGGTTTCATATTTTCAGCGATAAATAATAAGTATAAAGTTAATAGAATGATGACTGATAAAAATGAGAAGAAGACAGCCGTTTTATCTCTAAGATAAATTTTGATGTTTCTTTTAAATAAAGCAACTAGATTAAGCATTTTGTTCACCCACGACATTGACGAACACATCATCTAATGTCCCTTTAATGACTTCAAATGTCTTAATGTTATCTTTAATGTCGCTAATTAATTCTAAAGTGTCTTTAGTATCATTGATTTCAACATAGTATTGGTCAGCAACTGTACTAAATATCCGCTTGGTTTTATTGAGATAAGCTTCTAAGTCGTCTCTATTTTTAGGAACCAGTTTAAAAAAGTCTTTTGAATACTTTTCTTTCAGTTCAGCAGGTGATCCGTAAACAACAATATTTCCTTTATGAATAATGACGATATGGTCAGCGTGCGCGGCTTCTTCCATATAGTGCGTCGTTAAAAAGACAGTGATACCCTTTTGTTGTCTTAAATCATTAATAACATGCCAAACAATTTGTCTTGTTTCAGGATCTAAACCTGTCGTTGGTTCATCTAGAATTAATAGTTCTGGATTCGCAAATAGCGCCCTGGCAATTTCAACACGACGTTTTTGACCGCCAGATAAAGTTTTAAATCTTTGGTTTTCAATTTCTTTTAGTTTTAAATAATCAATTAAATACTGATAACGTTCTAAAACTTCTTTTTTATTATTAGCGTATAATGCCCCTCTTGAAATAAGGTTTTCTTTAACCGTCAATAAATTATCTAAGACGTTTTCTTGAAAAACAACCCCTATTTTATTTCTAATATAAGCCTCATCAACCTTACCATTTAATTTTACGGTTCCCGAGTCCTTCGCTAAAAGCGTAATCATCATTCGAATTGTGGTCGATTTACCAGCCCCATTTTGACCTAAAAAGGCATATAATTCGCCCCTTTTAACATAAAAAGAAATATCATTTACAGCGACCAAATCGCCAAACTTTTTTGTCAAATGGTTAACTTCTAATATTTTATCCATGTGCTCTCCTTAATTGATCATTTAGTTACTAAAGTCAATATACCCTATATTGGGGTTATTTAACAGTGAAATACGTGTGGTAAAATGTGATTTTACCGAGTTTTTACAAGCATAGTACTAAATCATTAAATTCACTTGTTATTTATTAGTTTCAACGTTAATTACATTTTTTATTATACCCCTTCAGTGATATTTTGTCTATAAAAATATCGCAATTATGCGGTTTGCAACCCAAAGTTGACAAAAAGAAACTGAGAAAAGGTGGTTTTAAATGGTGTGCGGTCTTATAATATCAGTGGAGGATGAGAACTATGACAACAGGTGAAAAACTAACTAATTTAAGAAAGAAGGCAAACTTTACCCAAGAAGAACTGGCAGATAAACTAAATGTCTCAAGACAAGCTGTCTCTAAATGGGAACAAAACCAAGCTTTTCCAGAAACAGATAAATTAATTCAATTATCAAAATTATATGGTGTTTCAATGGATTATATATTAGGTATTAATAATGATACCGGTGAATTATTGGATGATTCTAATAAACTAGCTTTATATCAAACCAAATCATTTTTTACATCGATATGGTCAATTGTTTATGGATTAATCATGTTACTATTATTTATGGCGCCCTATGTTTCCCTTTCAAGTGAAGGATTTGGTAGTATAGAGTTTTATGTTAATAAGAATGTCTATCAAATCATATTTACTGGAGACCTACACATTGGCAATATACTATTAATTATCGCATTTTTACTCGTAATTTTACAAATTTTTATAGGCGTACTAATTCTATTTTTAAATAATAAAGCAGAATTAGTTGGCTATAGAAAGATTGCTTCAGTAGTAGAACTAGGTTTATGGACAATTCTTTTAATTCTCTTTATCAAAGACGCTAAAGTAGCGATGTTATTTATACTATTGCTTAGCCTCATAAACTTTATTGGTTTATTTAAAGTTAAACAAAATAAGATTGAATATATTATCGAATAAATTATAGTTTTTTAAAGGAAGGGCGACCTTCCTTTTTTTATTTAGTATGTTAAGCTTACTTAAATTCAATTAAAGTTGATTAAAGAACTTATTTTTCGTATAATGAGGTATGGAAAAAAACGTCACAAACATCTTAAACTTAGCGATTGCACAAAAAATGGTAATGATAACATCTCATGAATTAAGTATTTCCTTTCTAGAAGTTTATTTAACGAGCAGAGCAGCTTAATAATCACATATTCTACTATTAAAAACAAAGTAATGGGATTAACCGAAACTTATTATTAATTAACCTAAGAGGTGAAATACATGGTCTTTATAGATACTGAAGTAAACCCAAAAACTAGACAAATACAAGATATAGGGTGTATTAAATCTAATCGTGATGAATTTCATTCTAATGATTTAGGTCAATTAATTAAGTTTATTAAAAGAGAAGACTATTTTGTTGGACATAATATTATTAAGCATGATTTAGTTTATTTACATAAAACTAAAGTTAAAAAATACATCGATGAACACAAGTGTATTGACACATTGTTTTTATCAACGCTTTTATATCCTGAAAAGCCATATCACAGTCTAGTTAAAGATGATAAACTTTATACGGATTCGGTTAACAATCCACTAAATGATTCTAAAACAACTCAAAAATTATTTGCCGATATAGTAGATGCTTTTAATAAACTTGATGGCGCTATGAAAGATATATTTTTTGCCTTATTAAGTGAAATTCCTGGGTTTGAGGCTTTTTTTAGTTATTTAAAATATAAGCCTAATAACAAGAAAATTAAGGATCTTATTAAAAAGAAATTTAAAGATAAATACTGTGAAAACGCAGAGTTAGGTTCCTTTATTAATAAGAATCAAGTTGAATTAGCCTATAGTTTAGCCTTAATAAATACAAATGAAGTGGAATCATTGTTGCCAGGATGGGTATTAAAGAGTTATCCAGAAGTGGAAAATATCTTATGGAAATTAAGGAACACGCCATGTCATGAAAATTGTCATTACTGTGATAATCATCTATCACCATTAAAAGCACTAAATCAGTATTTTTCTTATCTATCGTTTAGAGATTTTGATGGTGTTCCATTACAAGAACAAGCTGTCAAGGCTGCCATTGAAAATAGATCTATTATCACTGTGTTTCCAACTGGTGGAGGTAAATCCTTAGCTTTTCAATTACCAGCTTTAATGGCTGCAGAAAGTGTCAGAGGATTAACGGTGGTTATATCCCCTTTGCAGTCTTTAATGAAGGATCAAGTTGATAATTTAGAAACTAAAAATATTACAAATGCGGTATTTATTAATGGATTATTAGATCCAATTCAAAGAAAAGCAGCCATTGATAGAGTAAAAGATGGTTCAGCTGGGATTTTATATATTGCGCCTGAATCTTTACGTTCTAAAACAATCGAGCGATTGTTATTAAGTAGACTAATCGTTCGTTTTGTTATTGATGAAGCACACTGTTTTTCAACCTGGGGTCAAGATTTTAGACCAGATTATCAATATATAGGCGTATTTATTAAAGAACTTCAAGAGAAAAAAGGGTTAAACACATCGATTCCTATTTCTTGTTTTACTGCCACAGCCAAAAAACAAGTCATCATTGATATAGAGAATTATTTCAAAAAAACATTAGATATTGAAATGGATATATTTAAAACAACCAGTCAAAGAAAGAATCTCATCTATAAAGTTATTCAAGTTAATGGAGAAGAAGAAAAATATAAAGAAGTAAGAAACTTAATTGAACAAGAGAAAACATCCACTATTATTTATTCTTCAAGAAGAAAAACCGTTGAAAATTTGTATACTCGTTTGAAACAAGATAACTTTGAAGTTTCTTATTTTCACGGTGGTTTAGAAAAAGATCGAAAAACAGAACAACAAGATAATTTTATGAAAGGTGTCACCGAAGTCATGGTCGCGACGAATGCTTTTGGAATGGGCGTTGACAAATCAGACATTGGCTGTGTTATTCACTATGATATATCAGATTCCCTTGAAAACTATGTCCAGGAATCTGGTAGAGCTGGTAGAGATCAAAACATGACTGCTAATTGTTATGTGTTGTATGATGAAAATGACTTAAATAAGCATTTTGAACTTTTAAATAATTCTAAATTGAACAAAGTAGAAATTGAACAGATTTGGACTGCTCTGAAAAACATGACAAAATTAAGAGACAGTGTTTCTAAATCTGCTTTAGAAATTGCCCGAGAAGCGGGTTGGGATGAAGAAATTTATGACATTGATACCAGAGTAAAGACTGCAATCGCATCTTTAGAAGAGGTCGGTTATATTAAACGAGGCCAAAACTCTCCAAGAGTTTTTGCCACAAGTATCCGGGCAAAAAATGTTGAACAGGCCAATGCAGTTATTGATCAGTCTAAATTATTCAATGAAGAGGAAAAAGAAATTTCCAAACGGATCATGAAATCTTTAATATCAAACAAATATAGACTAAAACCAAATGATGAAATCCCTGAGATGAGAGTTGACTATATAGCCGATAACTTAGGACTAGATAAAGAAATTGTTATTCGGTCTATCAATTTACTTAGAGAAACGAAATTATTAGAAGACGATAATGATGTATTTGCACAAATTAAAAAAGGAACTAAATCCACTGTAGCCAATAAACAAGTTACGCTTTACGCTAAGATTATTACGTATTTACTAAATGCCTTAACGACTGATAGTAAAATATATAATACTAAAGTAATAAACGAAGAATTAATTAATGAAAACATCTCATCTAAAATGGCTGATCTCACTAGAACTTTTAATTATTTAAGTATTTCTCGCTTTATTGAAACGAAAAAAATTAACCGTGATAATTTAAAAATTAAACTCTTAAATGAACAAAAAGAACTATTAGCTTTCTTCAATAAACGTTTGGCATTAGCGTATGAAATAATTGATTATTTATTTAAAAAGGCAGAAGAAAAACGAGAAAATGAATATATCGTCAACTTTTCATTAGTAGAACTTAAAAAACAGGTTAACCAATCAAAAACTTTATTTGATATAAAATATGATTTAGATGATATTGAAGCGGCCTTACTTTTTCTATCAAAAATTAAAGCACTTCAAATAGAAGGTGGTTTTTTAGTTCTATATTCCCCGATGTATCTCACAAGAATTGAAAAAAACAGTTTAAAACAATTTACAAATCAAGATTATGCAAACTTATACAATCACTATGAGAATAAAAAACAACAAATTCATATTATCGGAGAATATGCTAAAAAAATGGTCGAAAATTACCAAAGTGCGCTAAAGTTTGTTAATGATTATTTTGTAATGGATTATAAGAAGTTTTTAGATGCGTATTTCCCGGGAAATAGAAAAGAAGAACTTGAAAGAAATATGTCTCCTAAAAGGTTCTTTGAGCTTTTTGGCAATTTATCAACCGAACAGCTAACCATCATTAAAGATAAAGAACATTCAAGAATTGCAGTAGCTGCAGGTCCTGGTAGTGGAAAAACGAGAGTGTTGGTTCATAAGTTAGCCTCTATCATTTCTACAGAAGATATCAGAAGTGAACAATTGTTGATGCTTACTTTTTCAAGAGCAGCAGTCACTGAATTTAAAGAACGCTTATTTAATTTGATAGGTTCTCCGGCCTATTCGATAACCATTACAACATTCCATTCATATGCTTTTGATGTGGTGGGAAGATTAGGTAGTATTGATACAACCGACAATATTATTAAAGAAGCAACAGAACTTATCAAAAATCGTGAAGTAAATCCCGTTAAAGCGACTAAAATGGTTTTAGTAATAGATGAAGCTCAAGATATGAATTTAGATGAATATAACCTTGTTGAAGCACTTATGGAATATAATGAATCTTTAAGAGTAATCGCTGTTGGAGATGATGATCAAAACATTTTCGAATGGAGAGGCTCCAGTTCAGATTATTTCAGAAGTATCGTTGAAGAAGAAGAGGCATTTTATGAACTACCGGTTAACTTTAGAAGTAAATCTAATCTGGTGGATTTTTCGAATCAATTTGTTCATACGATATCAAAAAGATTAAAAAAACAAACTATTTCTTCTTATACTAAAGAACTGGGCACTATTAAAATTACTAAATACAACACGACTGATTTGATTGTTCCGGTTGTTAATGATGTCATTAATGCAAACCTAAAGGGTTCAACCTGTATTATTACAAGAACCAACGAACAAGCGATTCATATTGCGGGACTATTGAATTTAAATGGTAAAAAAGCCCAACTGATTCAAACAAATGATGAGTTTAGACTATTCAATGTTTTTGAGATAAGGCAGTTTATTGAGCTACTAGAAAAATATGATAACCCATTGATTACTGAAAGTATGTGGACGGAAGCAACTGAAAAATTAAAAACCCGTTTTAGCAATAGTAAGAATTTTGAAATGATTGATTTGATTTTAAATAAGTTTAAAACAACCGCTGGCAATAATCCGTATTTAAGCGATCTAATTGAATTTGTTTATGAATCTAATTTTAGCGACTTCTATATAGAAACACCCTATACTGTTTCGACATTCCATAAAGCTAAAGGGAAAGAGTTTGATAATGTGTTCATCCTTTACGATAATGTCAATAAATCTTATACAATGAAAGATGAAGAGAAACGTAAGCTTTATGTTGGGTTGACCCGTGCGAAAACAAATATTAGTATCCATACTTCTAGTCCAGTATTTGATAAAATTAAAACGAATAACCAACAAAATGTTGTAAATGATGACCTGTTTGAGAAACCGCAACAATTTATATTTCATTTAACACATCGAGATATTTATTTAAATTACTCAAAGTATGTTCAAAATAATATTAAAGATGCAATACCTGGAGAAGAACTAACGATTGAAGACGATATTTTAAAGTATAAAAATAGAAAAGCAGTTCAAT
>CAZRJV010000049.1:0-8074 GCA_964600625.1 uncultured Acholeplasmataceae bacterium | reverse complement strand
CCCAAAAAGCGCAAAATACCGGTTTAAGCTCTTAAAAGCAAAAAAATATGACTTTAGTGTTTAAAACGATATAAAAATGAGAAATAAGTAGCTGTTGAATAATGTCATAGCTGCTTATTTTTTTAATAATAATTGTTTTTAAAGGAAGACTAAGAAAACAACTTGGATCATTTTGAATTAAAAGTTAAGTAAGTTATATTTTACTAAGTTATATTTTACTAAATTATTTATAAACAAATTTGCCTAAAATAATTTTTGATACGAAAGATGGAAGGACCTCTATTTTGTATTTATAAAAGTTGACAAAAGTATAAACATAAAATACAATTTAAGTAAGTTGTGTTTTAGTAAGTTATATTTTACTTAATAAGGAGGCGTTTATGTTCATTGGAAGAAAAGAAGAAATTACGGATTTGCTCAACCTTTTAAATACTGACAAACAAGAAAATATTGTGATTTATGGTCGAAGAAGAATTGGTAAAAGCGAATTAATTAAAGAAACGCTTAAACAATTTGGAAAACAATATATATTTTACCAAGCTAAAGAAACAACATTAAATGACAATATTGCATCTTTATCAAATATTATTACAAAGCATTTTAATTTAGGAGAACTAACTTTTAATTCATTAGAAGATCTTTTCACATTTGTTTTTAAAAATGATGCTGTTTTAGTTATTGATGAATATCCTTATTTAACCGCTCTTGAAAAAGGTTTGGATAGTATTTTACAAGCAGTTATTGATGAATATAAAAACACTTCAAAAACCAAATTAGTTCTCCTTGGTTCATATATTGATAAGATGAAAAGATTAAATGAAGCAGACAATCCGCTGTTTGGTCGAATCTCACGCATGATGTTTATTAGTGAAATGAATTACCAAGACGCAAGTCTGTTTTATCCAAATGTTGATTTAGAAACGAAAGTTAAATATTATAGCGTTTTTGGCTGTGTTCCTTACTATAATAGTTTAATTGATGAAACAAAAACATTTAAAGAAAATGTTGTCGAACTAATTATAAAATCAAATAGTGTCTTAGGTGATTTTGTTGAAATGGTGTTATCGAAAGAGTTACGAAAATTAAATAACGCAAACGCAGTCTTTTTGTTAATTGCTAACGGTAAAAATAAATTTAATGATATTTTGACTTCGTTAGGTGAACAAAGTAGTAGTGCAGCCTTAAGCTATGTATTAAATGATTTAATCAAAATGGATCTTATTAGCAAAACAACGCCGATTAATGAGCCAACTAATTCAAGAAGAACTTATTATCAAATAAACGATAATTATATTGATTTTTATTATCGATATATTTATAACTATTCATCAGCGAGAACCATTATGGCGCCGGATAAATTTTACGATGAATTAATAAACGAAAACTTTAACGAACACTTTGTCCCCACGAAGTTTGAAAAAATCGCAAAAGAATATTTAATAATAGAAAACAAATTAGGAAATATTAGTCCTTCATTACTTGAAATTGGTAAATATTGGTATGATAATCCGTTACTAAAAGTTAATGGAGAATTTGATGTTGTAACAAAAGACAAAAACGGCTTTATTGTTTATGAAGTTAAATACACAAATAAAAAAATAACTAATAATGTTATTAATAAATTAAAACTCCAATTGGAAAGATGTAACGTTAATTATTATAAACTTGGTTTTGTCGCTAAATCAGGGTTTGATTTAGAAAGCGAAGAAAAATACAACCTAATAACACTTGAAAATCTCTATGATTTTTAACTTATCGTTCAATAAAAATTTAAGATTACACTACTTATTTAGTAGCGCGAAAGAAGTTCTTGGCGTTTTCGTTCAAATTCCTCTGCGGTAATTAAGCCTTGATTAAATAAATTCCGTAACTCAATTAATTGATCTTCTAATGAGCGATGTGAAGTCCCTAATGGTGGAGTCACTTGAACTTTACGAAAGACAAAATCTTCACTAGCGTCCCCTGCCACCTGAAGGGCGCGCTTTTCTTTTCCGCGTAAGGCAAAGTAAACAATTGAAAAGATAAACGGTACGAGACCAAACACCCCACCAAAAACGAAGATAAAATAACCAACCAAATCAAACAATTCTTGAAGTATTTCAGACTCTATCGCCGTAAAGGCAATGCCCGCAAAGACGGTAAAGGCTAAAATCGCGCTAGCAATAACCATAAAGAAAATCATAAAAAATAACTCATGATATTTTTTCTTATGGACAAAGATAAACGTTAAAATCGTGAAAATAATTAACAAACTAGAAAAAATGACACCAAACAATGAAAAATCATTTCCTTCACCACCAATTGAGCCAACTAGCGAGAAGATACCTAAAACTAACATGATAACCGCCGTCGTAACCGCCGCCGCCCCACTTTTCATCTTGCTTTTATTGTATTATCATCTCTCCCATGCATTTACGCCAGATAATACAAGCACTCATTTCTTTTATATTTTATGGAGAGTTTATTCTCTACTTAATTTTAGTATATGTTAATTTTAAAAATAATAAAAGAAGCATAAGAAAAATATTACCGAAAAGCGTTATCCTAATAATTAGGCAAAGACTAGTAGTTTATTTTTTTAAACTATTGCTTGTGTTAATTTTACTAACTACGTACAATTAAAGTAGCAAATAAAATAATAATAAAAAGGAGAACTAACGATGAATTATCGCTTAAAAGTTATGCTGTCCGATAGCAAAATAATTGTGCCCAATGGAATTTATTTTCACCTAATTGTTCCAGACGATATTACTTTCCTCCAACTTCATAAAATTATTATGGCCGCGACTAATTATTTAGATTACCATTTATGGACATTTATGTTTAAGGATAACTATGAAGTAAAAATTCTTTATCCCGATGATGATAGTGATTATAACCGTTACCGCGTTGATCATGGTGATGTTCCAATTTCCTTTCTTGATGCAACTTCAACTCCGCTTAGTGAATTATTTTCAAAATATAAAAAATGTACCTACGTTTATGATTTTGGTGATTATAACGAGTTTACAATTACGTTAAAGAAAACTTATAAAGAACCACTTGTTTATGGTGTGATGGATCATAACGGTATCTTTCCACCCGAAGACGTTGGGGGAATTGGTGGTTATATCGATTTTCTTAATTATAAAGCAAAAGGAAAAAACGGATCGAGTGAAGAACAAGATTATGTCCGACACTATGAAAACCTTGGTTATAAACCACTAAATCCAGTTGCGACAACAACACGCATTCAAAAGATTATTCGTGATGGCGAATTAAATTAATTATGTCTCATCGTTATTAATAACTTTTTTAATAAGTGATTGCAATAATGCTATACTAAATTTAACAAATAAAAAATATGAATAAAGTTTCATCTCTTTAAAGAGGTGGGTTTTTGCGTTTTAATGGGAGGAAATGCAAAATGATTAAGATAAGCAACTTAATGAAGGTGTATAAACCGAAAAAAGGGGTGCCGGTTTATGCGATTAATGATGTATCACTTGAAATTGGAAATACGGGACTCGTTTTTATTTTAGGAAAATCCGGTTCAGGAAAATCGACCTTATTAAATCTAATTGGGGGATTAGATAAATATGATCGTGGTGACATTATCATTAAAGGTAAATCAACGGAAAAGTTTTCGCAAAGTAACTTTGACTCATATCGAAATACATATGTTGGTTTTGTCTTCCAAGAATATAACATGCTTGATGAACTTAATGTTGGGGCGAATATCGCCTTAGCGATTGAACTTCAAGGCCGAAAAGCCACGAATGAAGAAATTAATGAAATCTTAGAAACGCTTGATTTAGCGGGTTATGGTAAACGACGAATTAACGAACTTTCCGGGGGCCAAAAGCAGCGGATTGCAATTGCGAGGGCCTTAGTTAAAAAGCCCGAAATCATTTTAGCGGATGAACCAACTGGTGCGCTCGATAGTGAAACGGGAAAACAATTATTTAATACATTAAAGAAGTTATCCGAAGAAAAACTTGTAATCGTTGTTTCCCATGACCGCGAAACCGCTGAAACGTATGGCGATAGGATTATTGAATTATCCGATGGAAAAATTATTAAAGATGTCACAAAAGTTGCAACATCAGTAATTAAAGACGAATTTCAACAAGCAACGAAATTTAATAATGAAAATGATTTATTAGTAAAGGAAGGATATGAATTAACGCTCGAAGATCTTGCCGTAATAAATGAACATTTAAAGCAAAATGAAAGCTTAAATATTATTAAAACAAACGTGATCGGCGACACCAAAGGAAAAGCGGAGTTTGCCCCAACGGAAAGTAAACTTACTAGTAATGAAATTTATGAAGATTTTAAAATGGTTAAATCCAAACTCCCAGCAAAAATGGCGGCCCGGATGGGGGCGAGTAACTTAACCCATAAAAAGATTCGCCTGGCGATTACGATTGTTTTATCCGTTGCCGCTTTTACGTTATTCGCTATCGCCGACTCGCTTGCGGCTTATAAAAAAGTTGATGTTATAACAAACTCAATAATTGATGGTCATGTTGATTATCTAGCGATAAGTAAATCAGTGGAAGTATTACGCGAATATTCTTCTAGCAACACTTATATAGAAAAGCGGGAATTTAAATTACGGGAAGAAGATTTAACGTACGTACAATCCCAGTTAAAAATGGAGTTAACGCCAATTTTTAGTGAAGGAAGTGGTCATGATCATTCTTCGCTATATGATAATAATTTTTATGCCCGCGAATATAATTCCTTTTATCAAAATATTATTAGTGGATTTACGTATTTAAGCTTAGAAGAAATTGCGCGGTTAGGTTTTTCGTTAGAAGGAACGTTACCCACTAATGATAATCAAATTGTTGTAACAGATTATACGTATCAATTATTTAAAGAATGGGGTTATAACGCATACTTAAATAAAGTATTTGATAAAAATAATCCCCCCTTAGCTAGTGATTTTATGATTACAACTAAAGATGATTTAATTGGCAAAAAGATTATGATTTATTCCCCCGATAGCGGTGACGAAACATACTATGTTAGTGGGGTTTTAGATACAAACTTTGATACGGCGCGGTATGAAGATTTAAAACGACCCGATGAACAAAATAGTTATATGTTAGAATCTGAGTTTGCTCACATTCTAAACTATAGTTATCATACCTTAGGAATTATTAGCCAAAACCACTATGATACGTGGGTTAGCAATAGTAATAAGTATTTACGCTTAGGTAGCACATTTAGTTATTATCTAAAAAAGCAGTGGGAAGACTATGAAGAACATCGAAGCTTTGAAAAAGTTTATAAACTTGAAAACTATGCGCAAGGTAAATATACATTCTTTGATGAAAGTAAAACAAACCTCAACAAAGATGAAGTTATTCTTTCTTATGAAACATTCATGCGGTTTTTCTCTAAAAATATTATTTATAACGAAGAGGAAATGGATTTTTCTAATTTGTTTTGGGTTTATAGTAATGAGGCGCTTGAACAATATGTAAGCGATAATTATTTAGAAGCGGAAGAACTTTATAATTTAATACGGGCGAGCGGTGCGTATCCCGCGGAGTATGAGTTTTCGAGTGAAGAAAAAATAATTATTTACCGTGATTATTTACGGCAACAAAGCGATGATGGAAAATATATTAATGAATATGGAACAAAAACGTTTTCCGATATTAAACTTGAAGTATGGAATGAAAAAATGGTCGACGCGCTTCAAAGTAATTTCGATGAGATCGAGACAAATTTATATATTAGTGAGTTTTATCGGAAAGAAAAACCCGCACCGCGAATTATTGTCGGTGTCTATCTTCCCGATGACGATGATTATCGCGAAGGAAACAGCCTTATTGTTTCAGATATTGAATTCGATGAAATATGGGAAAAAAGTGATACCGGTAGTTATCGCTTCTTTTTAGCCGCAATGCCAAAAAGTAAAATGGAAATTTTTGACTTGGCAAGTTTTAGTATTTTAAAACATCATCGTAATACTTTTTATACAATTCAAAATAAAATCACCCCAACATTAGATGCGGCAAATGATTTAGTGGAATCACTCGCTCCCATCTTTTTATATATTGGTATTGGTCTAGCGGCCTTTGCGGCCTTAATGTTAACAAACTTTATTTCGACAAGTGTAGCGCATAAAAAGCGTGAGATTGGTATTTTACGGGCGTTAGGCGCTCGAAGTAATGATGTGTTTAAGATATTCGCTAATGAAAGTGTAATAATTGCGCTTATTAACTTTGCGCTTGCGTCGGTAATTTCCTTTATTGTTGTTTATTATATTAACAAAGGATTACGCGAACAAATTGGCTTACAAATAACACTCTTTGCTTTTAGTATTCGTCAAGTTCTCCTTGTGTTAGGTATTTCACTAGTGGTCGCGCTAGGTGCAAGCTTCTTCCCCGTCCGTGCGATTGCACGAAAAAAACCCGTTGATGCGATTAAAAATAACTAGCGACCAATTCTTAAAAACATAAACTTCGCCAGCCACGGTTTAATTTATGGTAATATTTATTAGTACATAGGTAGAACCATGAAAAAAGAACAACAAAAACTTCTTAAACAAAGTATTATTTATTGGATCGTCATCGCGCTTCTTTCCGCCTCGATTTTTGGTCCGCTGGCAATAAGTATGCGCAAATGGCCAAACTGGGTAAAAATTGTTGTGATATCGGTTGTGGTTGTTGCCGCGATTAGTGGCCAAATAATTCTTTACGTTAATTCGAAGAAAGAAAAACCAATTCGTTAAATAAAAAAGCGAGGAAGTAATCCTCGCTTTTAAAATACATTTACTAAATTTACTTAGCGTCTTGCAAAATGAATGTTAATTTCTAACCACCGAGCTTGCGAATGATCCATAAGTTGAGGAATAAAAAATTCAATTTGGCTTGTTGTTTTTGTCGGCATAACCGTTACATAGTTGCCATTTGCGCTTGCGGTAGCGTTCTTCCATTCCGCATTTGGCGCTAATGTTTCATCGTCATAACCTGAAGAAACAAGAATGATGATCTTTTCAATGTAATATTGATCTTGCACTGTGAAATAAGCTTCTTGACCAGCATAAATTCGTAAAGGATTGGCAATGTGTTCATTATTTGTATTACCAACCGGAAATGGTGCATTACGCTTATAAACCGTAAACTTCGCGGGGCGCACTTCCCATTTACCTTTTGTAGCGCTAACAGAAGTTAGGGCTTCTTTTGTCACTAAATTAAACGTCGCGACGCCATCAACGGCGACAAGTCCTTTATAGTTATCACCATTACCATTAAAGAAATCAAATGATACCGCTTGACCATCGCGTAATTGATAGTATTCTAAATAAATCCGAACATCATCATATTCACTTTCCGCGTAATATAATCCTTCTTCAAGGGTAACAGTAAAGAAATATTCATCTTGTAAGATTGTTAAATATGTTTCGAAGTCTTCTTTAGAAGAAAGCCTTGTATAAACCCGGTAAAAATCTAATTCGTATTCGTTATTGTAAATCCCATGATGGAAGTCGGCAATGTTATTAAAGACCGGCATTTCGATATTTTTTGCAAAGGTTAAATATTCATTAATTGCTTCAGTTGGCCACACTTTACTTCGCGTTAAATTAGGCATATCCGGATCAATAAGCGGGGGTATTTCTTCACTAGAAGAATTAAATTCGCTTGAAGATACATCTGGAGCGGAAGAAGAACTTTCAGTTGTTGAGGAATCTTCACTGAAACTTGGTAAAGGATTTTCACCACAGGAAGATAAAATTAACGTCCCTAAAATAATAATAAATGTTAGTTTCTTTTTCATTTTGCAAACCTCGCTTTTGATATTGTATATCAATTGAATTAAAGTTTAAATATAAATTTTATGTAAGCATATAAATAGTAAAATAAAGTTAGTTGTGTTTAGATAATAACAGTAAAACAATAAGTTTTTACATATGAAAGGAAGAATATAATATGAAAAAAATTGGCTTTATTAGTGGCTCCTTACGAAAGGATTCAATTAGTACAAAAATTGCGCATAACTTAGCAAAATTATTACCAGCAGGTTATGAACCCGTCTTTATTGAAATTGGTGATTTACCCTTATATAACGAAGA
>CAZRJV010000048.1:0-8786 GCA_964600625.1 uncultured Acholeplasmataceae bacterium | reverse complement strand
GAGTCGCTGAGCCTAATACTTCTTATACTTCTTTAGATGGTCTAACAGTGACAACCGGACTTGATCATCTATCAGAATTAGGAATTAATGCCGTTCACTTCTTACCAATCTTTGATTTTGGATATGTCGATGAAACTAGGCTAGACGATGAAGAGTATGTTTTAGTTGATGGTTTTAATTGGGGTTATATGCCATATAACTTCAATACTCCTGAAGGATCATTTTCAACAAATCCTTTTGATGGATATACTAGAGTTAGCGAATTAAAAGAAATGATCTTATCTTTACATAATAGAAACATTCGAGTAATTATGGATGTTGTTTACAACCATACCGGTGAAACTGAAGGCTCACAATTTGAAAAATCAATGCCGGGTTATTACTTCCGTCAAAGTGATGATGGTAGTTTTTCTAACGGTAGTGGTACCGGTAATGAGACCGCTTCAGAGCGCTCAATGTTTAGAAAATATATGATTGATTCAATCTTATTTTGGGCAAAAGAATATAATATTAGTGGTTTTAGATTTGATTTAATGGCCCTTCATGATGTTGAAACTATGAACGAGATTAGAACAGCAGTTAATGAAGTTGATCCCACTATTATCCTATACGGTGAACCATGGATGGGGGGCTCTTCTCCATTAGATAGTAATCAACAAGCTAATAAAGACAATATGGATAAATTAAATGGGGTTGCCTCATTTAACGATAATACTAGAGACGCTATAAAAAAACAATGGAATAAAGGTAATACCGACGCTGAAGTTTTAGAATCAATTCGCTATGGCGTAGCTGGTGGAGTTGCCGTTGATTACGCTAGTGCTGATGGTGGGACTAAGACATATCATTATGAACCAGAAAAAATTGTTAACTATGTTTCTGCTCACGATGATGAAACACTAAGAGATTGGAATTATTTACATAACAGTAAAAATCCAGAAGTATTACAAGCCATGCAGAAACAATCAAATGCGTTTGTGTTAACTTCTCAAGGAATTCCTTTCCTTCATGCTGGTGTTGATTTCATGAGATCAAAACCCGTTCCAGCCGCTTGGGAAATTGAAGGTGGCGATAACCGCGTCGTCCAAAATTTAGCTGGTAACTCTTATAATATGCCAGATGTTGTTAACCAGTTAAACTGGGAGAAGAAAGCTGAACACTATGATGTCTATAACTTCTATCGTCATTTAATCGCTTTGAGAAGAATTTCTCCGAATCTTCGTCTATCATCTGCCGATGAAGTAAACGAAAAATTAGTTTTCGAAAAAACTAATGATTCTAATCTAATTGCTTATCGTTATTTAGGAGATGAAAACACCCCAGAGATTGTCGTAGTTCACGCTAATAAATCATTTGGTTCATATACACCAGATAAAGACTATATATCAATAACAGATATTGAAGGTAATTTAGATGCTCACGGTATTTCAAAAGTTAAGAGTGGTACTGCAATTAATATTTTAAATTACAACACATTAATTTTAGTTGAAGATAACGGTATGTTTAACTACAACCCTGGAGCTAAACCTTACACTTTCTATACCGAATCTTCAGATGTTAACTTAGGCGTTATCTTAGCTATTTCGATTACAATTGTTGTAATTGGGCTAGGTGGAGCGATAGGTTATATCATCTATAAAAGACAACCACAAGACTAATTAAATTCTAATAAAAAAGGAACCGCGGTTCCTTTTTTTATCCACTAAACTCAACTTTAGCATATCTAATCATCACAATCATTAAAACAATCCCGATTCCCAATTGAATAATAACAGGAGCAAAACCGTGAGTAGCAAAACCAACAACAAAAGCCAAAATAGAGGGGATTGTCATTGATAATACTACAACCTTAATTCCTTCAATATAACTCATAAATTTGACATATCCGAATCTAAACAGTTGTAATACCGCCGCCAAAATCAAAATCAAAATCACATATAAAGCTAATTGGATAAATGAATAATTAACAATCGTATAAAAAGCATTTTGGCGGCCAAAGCTACCTTCAATTGCCGCGGCGAGCCCTTTTAGACGCTCATTTTTTTCACTTGATTCGGTAATTAAATTAATTTCATGAAAGTTAATCTCTTCTTCAAAACCGCTATAATCACCAATAATAACAGTTTGATCGCCTCTAAAATAAAACACTTCGTCTCTAGTAAAAACTAATTGTTTAACACTACGATCAGTTTCGTTAATATCGCCATCAAATAAAAATCTGAATATAATATTTCCGTCTTGACTGTTTTTAAATTCAACAAAATCATTTTCTTCTGTTGAGGATTTCATCCCAAATGAATTCATCGTGATGTGATCTGGTAATTCGAAACCAATATTTTCTTGTGAAAGAAAATTGTGTTCAACAAATCCCAGTTTCCAACCACCTTCTTTTAAATTAACATAATTATAAGGAAATAAACTAATAATAGAAATAACTAAAAAATAAATAATAATTTTCCATAATGATTCTTTCCTTAGTGGTAAAATGCGATTTAGGAAAAAACTATCTCTAAAATATCTAACTAAAAACATTTATTTAATCTCCAAAGTGGTGCTATTAATCTCAGCAATATAAGTTCCTAGAGCTGGAATTTCTTGTGTACCATAAATATTTCTAACAACTGATGCGTTAATGATTTTACTATTGTTCGTAAAATTATGAACAACTAAAACGGTTTGAGTAATATTATCTACTTCAATGGTTCTTATGAAACTAATTGTCCCCGGAAGGTTAAGAACTCTAATATAAGAATTACCAAACATTAACGCAGGGTTATCTCGGCGAATTTGAATAAATTTTTGATAATGATTTAATAAAGAGTTTTCATCTTCTAATTGTTGGCTATACCTAGCTAGATTTTCATTACCATCACGAAGCGGAAACCAAGTAGTTAAGGCACTATCGTCTTGATCCCACAAAAATGGTTGGCGCCGTGGCTCATCATAAACACCAATTAAATTACCTTCGCTATCGACATAACCTTCTACCGTTTGATTTTCTAGTCGTTTCCCTTTCATTCCCAATTCTTCACCATAATAAATATATGGATTTCCTGGTAATGTTAATAAAACACTAGCAGCGAACTTTTGATTGGCTAAGTTTTCATTCATACTAGCGAAGCGATCTAAATCATGATTTGTTATAAAAGGAGCATCAATATAGTTAGGGTTATAGGAGTCCAAGTTTTCATATATCCGATTTAAAACACTATTCATCGTTGAATATGCTTGATTTTGAAAAATACGCGATATTTCAAAATCAAGCATACTATCAGCTCCTAGATAAAAATCGCGGTAATCACTGACATTATACTCAAAATACTCACCAATAAAATACGCATTAGGATATTCATCAATTACACTTTGTTTTAAGTTACGTAAAATCATCCCACCCTCAAAAGTTGGGTTGTTAGAATAATTAGGGTCATAAGGCTTTTCAAAATAATGCTTAACCGCATCAAATCTAAATCCGGAAATTCCTTTATCTAAATAAAACTTTAAAATGTTTGTTAACTCATTTTGTAAGGCTTCACTTCTTAAATTCAAATCCCTTGAAAAGGGAAATGTTTCATAAGCTGAAGTTCCAGGTTTAGCGTTATTTGGAAAAATATAGTAATCGCGGTAAGGACTATCTAAATTATTAAAAGCATCAACATACCATTCATGACCTTCCCAAGTATGGTTAAACACCATATCCATTATAATTTTGATGCCCTTTTGATCGGCTTTATCAATTAAGTTTTGTAAATCTTCCATTGTCCCAAACTCAGGATTAATATCGTAATAATCAGCAATTTCATACCCATGATAAGTGATTGTTGGATGAATTGGAGTTAACCAAACAGCAGTTATACCTAAATTTGATAAGTAATCTAACTTATTAGTAATGCCGTTTAAATCACCAACACCGTCATCATCACTATCAGCAAAGCTACGTACAAAAATTTGATAGTAAATATCTTGTTTTGGAAACTCTTCTTTTAATTTATCAAAATCACTACTCCCGTTGCATGAAACAAGACCAAGTGTGACAATAAACATTAAAATTACTATAATCGTTTTTTTCATTTTAAAAGCCTCGCTTTCTCATTGATTCTGTGCGGTTAAAACCATCATCACCACGATCACGATTCGGTGGTTCAATATCGATTACTTTGGTATTAAAAATGTAATCATGAAGCATTCTATTTTGACGTTTTTCACTCATAAAGAAAAATGAAACAATCAAGTAGATGCCAAATGTAGCAATACTAGCTACTAATAAAAACAATTGTCTTAGTAAAGTTTTCCATAAGGGAGCATCAGTTCCAGACATATTAACAACTTTAATTTTTTCAACTTTTTTACCGAAGGTTTGACCACTTGATAAAAAATAAGGAAAGAAATAAAAGCCAATAAATGCCGCACCAATTAATACCGG
The DNA here is from genome assembly GCA_964600625.1 of uncultured Acholeplasmataceae bacterium. Classification (GTDB taxonomy): domain Bacteria; phylum Bacillota_I; class Bacilli_A; order Acholeplasmatales; family Acholeplasmataceae; genus DUQW01. The sequence continues at coordinate 4,366 of CAZRJV010000048.1, read as the reverse complement.
TCTTAAATAAACCGGTTCTCCTAGTGGGATGCTAATTATTAAAACCAGCATTACGCCGGAAGTGTCAATAGCGAAAGATTTAATTATTTTTTCAAAAGCAGGTACCATAATCGATCCTCGTTTCTACCAATAATTATAACATAATTATTTTAATCGGATTAAAAAAACCGGTACCTGTTTGAAAACACCGGTTTTATTAATTTAATTGTATAAGTCAATAATTTCTTGTAATAATTCGGGATCATCGGTGATAATGCCGTCAGCACCCCGTTTCACCAAGTCAATCATATCCTTGGAATCATTAACAGTCCAATATATCATCGACATATTTTTTCTTTGCGCATCCTTTTGGAATTCAAAGCGTTGCATATTAAACATATAAGTACCATCATCTTGAATATCAGCTAAAATATTTTGAATGAACTTAGGAAACTTCTTCATTGTATTAATATTACCTTGCCCCATTTGTTGATTATAAGGCATTGATAATGCTTCATATTTAGGAAGATAGAAAAAATCCAATTTCAAATAACTTAATAATGCAAATATTGCACTATCAATACTTCCAGCCATCGTTCCGATTTCATCATTAGTTTCTTTAATGAAGTTCTTAACTAATGAATCATCAAATGATGCCATTAAAACTTTATCTTGCATATTGTATTTTCTTACTAAGTAAGCTAATTGTTCAACTGCTATTTTTGAATTGTTTTCGCTTATTTGGCTAAGAACTGGATCATCATATTTTCTAACCGTATTTTTAAGTTCCAAAATATATAATTTGTCAGGATATTTTTGGAAAACTTCTTCTATCGGTACCGGAATGATTTTAGCATCTAAAATTTGTTGATCAGTCCAATTTGAATAATCTTCTTTTTGCGCACTACCATTGAAGTTTCTAACATGAGGAAAACCCGCTTCTTGAATGACGTCAATAATTTCACTATACTTTAAATCTCTAACCAATAAATCGGGTCTATTGGCCATTAATGCCAGATCCAAGTCATGATGACTTATTAAAATATTATCATCAGTTAATGCTAAGTCAATTTCAAAAGCATCATACATATCAGTATTTGCAAATGCATACATCGTATTTTCCGGATACATTTCTTTAGCCCCGCCATGAGGAATAATTAGTGGTGCTTCTCCTGGTTGTCGGATCCATCGGCTATCGGTTTTAGCCTTGGTTGGAGACCAAGGAACAATATTAATCACTACAATAAACACCGCTAAAATAGTAATAACCATAATCAGTCTTTTTAAATGTTTCATAATTTTTCACCTACATATTCTAAATACTTTTTAAAAACTAGATTGATATCATCGTTAATTTGAAAAGTTAAGTCATTTATTAATGGTTCTTTATTAATAATAATAACATTTTTACCTTGATAGTAATTAATTAATCCACTAGCTGGATATACGGTAAGAGAAGTTCCGCCAATAATTAATAAATCAGCTTTGGCAATCGCTTCGATCGCCCCGTTTAATACTTCACTATCCAGTGGCTCTTCATACAAGACAACGTCAGGTTTAATTAATTCTCCGTCTTCTGTCAGAGGGATACCATCTTTTTGATTGTTTAAAATGTATTCTAGACTATAAAAACGGTTGGATTTCACACTGTAGTTACGATGAATAGATCCATGTAACTCATAAACCTTTTGGCTACCAGCTAATTGATGTAAGCCATCAATATTTTGTGTAACAATAGCTAATAATTGCCCTTTTTCTTCAAGTTTGACTAGTGCCAAATGACAATAATTAGGTTTTGCTTTGATATGTATCATTTTATCATAATAAAACTTAAAAAACTCTTTAGTTTCATTAAAAAAGAAACGATGACTTAAAATTACTTCTGGTGGATGTTGATAATTACTACTGTATAAACCGTCCACACTGCGATAATCAGGAATACCTGAAGCAGTTGAGACGCCGGCGCCACCAAAGAAAACAATTTTATTACTATTTTTAATTAAATCAAATATTTCCAAATATTTGATATTGACCACCTCTTGTTTCATTAGATAAATCAATATTTATAGAATTCGGTTGTGATAATATTTCATTATTTATACTAAATGAAGAATATACTAATGCCTGTAATTCTAACTCTTCCATCACCCAATCTCTAATATTGCCTGCGTAGGTATGAAAATTAGTGCCATATTGTTGGAACGGACCAGTTTCATAATCAAAGACATATTCATTGGTTACGACAGTGTAGTAATTATTATTGTTAATAGAAACGCCTTGGTTAATGTAATAAGGATTACCAGACATCGCAGTATTGGTATAATTTCCTTTTAAAGTCGCACTCTTAATATAGTTATCAAATGGTAATACTTTATATAAAACCTCCAAATTAATAACTCCGCTCGAGATTGCATCACGAACACCGCCATAATTATAAGTTCCAACATCTGCTCCGGTTTTAATCGCCATCAATTTAGCTAACCATTGAGCAAATTGGTTTCTGGAAATATCAGTGTTAGTATATATAATTTCTCTTTTAAAAATTGGATCAGTTTCCGTTAAATAATACTCAATGATTTCCTCAATCCTTTGATCAACTTTATTAAATAATAGACTATCATAATATTGATAATTAATAATTGAATTACTATCAATTGTTAAAGTGCCATTAATTCCGTTAATGACTAAATGGCTGACCATTTTGCCATTATTGGCAGCTTGTATAATTGGCGCCATGTTGCTATTAAGATAAATTTGGTTTTGATGAGTATGAGCATTATAAATTAAGTCAACTTTATTATCTCCAGTTAATGAACCAATTTGTCTACTTGTGTAAGTATCTCCATCATGGCCAACAGCAATAACAAAATCAACCTCTTCTTCAACTCTTAAGTAACTAGCCCAGTCTCTGACGATCGGATAAGGATTGATAAATTCATAATCTTTGACCAATCCTGCAGAAATTGATGACTCTAAACCTTGACCAATATATCCGATGATGCCTATTTTATAACTACCTCGGTTTAAAATATGATAAGGGACTGCGCCATCAATTAACTCATTTGTTCCCTTTTTAAAGGCATTAGCCGCTACAAGCGGAAAATCAGCAATTGGATTATGACCAGTAAAATATCTAGTTACTTTATCGATACCCCAATCAAACTCATGATTACCTAAAGCGAAAAACTCCAAACCCATTTCATTTAGAATTCTAATTGTCGATTCACCATAATAATAATTTGAAAGAGCGCTTCCTTGTAACATATCGCCACCACTTAAAAAGATGACATGTGGATTTTGCTTGCGTTTTTCAGTAATAAAATTTGCAATTTTAGCTAATCCGATTTCTGTATTACCACTGGCGTCAACATTTTCTAAAATGGCACCATGTAAATCGTTAAGATAAATAATTTCAATTTGAATATCATCGGTAATATCTCTAAATATAACATTAATAGTTGAGTTTTTTGTAATTTGAAAAGAAAAAATTTCTTGATTAACATTAACATAATTATTATTAATTAATACCGATTCTAATTCTTTTCCTAAAGGTATTTGGACACTAAATTCAACCCATTCATTAAATGTAAATTCTTCACCATTTAAAAGTGTAACTTCTTCCGGATGAATTACTATATAAGTTGAAGCAATTTCTTCGATAAAAATTGGATAAACATCTAAATTTGAAGTAATTACTTTAATATTTTCACTCCACCCATCAAAGACAAAACCTACTTTAGTTGGATTTGATGGTGGTAATGAAAATTGATTATGACGGACATTATCAATTTTAATAATCTCCCCTTCAAAGTCATCATAGTAAGTAACTTGATAAATAATTTCTTCAAAAATAGCTAATATATTAAGATTACTAACGATATTAGTAAAATCTTGATCCCATCCATTAAAGATAAATCCTTCTTGCGAAGGATCTTTCGGTGGCGTAGCATCTTCGTTTTTTAAAACTAGTTCCGATTTTAGTAATTCATCGCCGTTATAAAAATTTACAATAAATTCTTCTTTTTTAGTTTCACAACCAACTAAAATAATTGCCATAAAAAATACTATTATTAAGAATGTCTTTTTCATGTTAAATCACAAAATTTCCATTCTCGAAAATAACTACTTGTTCATCATTTTGTTTGGTGCCGACAATTTTTAAATCGCTTGACCCAAACATAAAATCAACATGGTTCATGGAATTATTATATCCAATCTTTTCAAGTTCATCCATTTTCATAGTTAAACCGTTTTTAACATTCATTGGATAAGCCCTCCCTAGAGCCATATGGCATGAAGCATTTTCATCAAATAGCGTATTATAAAACAAAATATTCATATTGGATATCGGAGAGTCATGTGAGATTAAAGCAATCTCACCAATGTA
>CAZRJV010000047.1:0-9353 GCA_964600625.1 uncultured Acholeplasmataceae bacterium | reverse complement strand
GCAGTAAAGTATACTATTTTCCCATTTAAGACTTCATAAACACTGATTATTGAATGCATTATTTTATCTATTTTTTATCTGCTGAATTTTAATTTAAAACCGGCAACTTATTGTTCATGGCAAAAATAGATATCGATAAAGCTAATGCTAATTTTAAAGGCTCTGTGCCTTTATTAAATATTACTCCAAACTTTTTCAATATGCTAATAGAACAATCAATAGCATACCACCGTGAATCATTGTTCTGAAAAAGATTAATTGCTTTGGAGTATACATAATTGTCAAATTTAACATCAAATATCACCGTTGGGAGTAATAAGGAACTAAAATCAATAGTTTTATCATAATTTCCTGTTTCGACATATTCTCCAAAGTCTAATATTGCTTTGACTAATTTATCCTTATAATGATTAATTGCTTCCTTAGATAACGTACTCTCTAAATTACTTCCGATAAGAAAATACTTATACATCGCAAAGCACTCAGTAAAATCGTTAAAATAGAACCTTTCTATGTATTTTTCTTCAATATAAGAAAGATAGTCTAAATTGTTTTCAAAATCAGTGCTTTTTTTAATCGGTTTATATTTTTCCTTTTTTACAATTTTTGAAATTTCAAGAATTTCCGGCTCTAAGATTTCCAAATAATCCATACATTTCATTAAAAAACGTTTCAAATCAAAATAAGATATATCAAACCAGATGGTGTCATTTCTTTCCGGAATAAGTGGATATAACCCAACTCTCATTTCTCCTGAATTACCAAATCGGCCAGACCAACTTGAGGAATACTTCTCTTTTTTTCTGCCAATCTTTAAATTCACTGAGTGAGATCCAAAACAAGCCTTTATAGTTTTGAAGAACGCATAGTCGGTTTCTAATTCAAGTTCTTTAGGCTGATTGTTAAAAACGACTGTTTCATCATTAAAAGGAATAGTATTTTTATCTACAAAAATTCTATGCAGTTGCGTTATAGCTTCTAGAACTATATCTATCAAAGATATGTAATAGTAAAAGCTTCCGGAATCAGATAGCCCTTTATTTATTGAATGATAATCTCCATTGTTAAGGCATTTTGTTGAAACTGATAACCAATCCATACATGAACATATTAGGTTCCATTGATTGCACCCTTCTCTGTTAATAAATTGACTTATATCAATTTGCTCATTAATAAAGGATCTAAATTTTTCCGCCTTTTCGTATAATTCATTCATCGTGATCATCTCCATATATTTTCTCATTTTAACTACTCTGAATTTGCCAATAACAGTATCTCTACTATCTTCCAAAGCATATCATTGTCCAATATAAGACATCGTAAACAATGAATAATTGAGTTTATTAATTATCCCTGTTAACACCCATTTGTGAAAGTAGGTGTCAAATTATTGTTACCAAATCTTTAATATTTCGTTTGTTAAATTTCGAGTTCTCTCTTCAATTTCATCTTCATTCCAAATTATCTTATCCTGTATTTCTGTACATATAGACAGTTGTTGAAATGCTTTAATCCCTTTTTTATTATTTTCACCATTAAGTTTTATTGTGAAATTATTATTACTCACTTTTGAGTTCAGTTTTTGCTTTAATAACGTCATATTTCCGATTTGATAAATTGCCTTAGCCCTATAATTATTTAAATCCTCTATTGAAAGGGGTTCTCCATCATTGTCCTTTCTATCTAATGGTAATTTTTCAAGACTCCAATGTTCTAAATATGATTGAGGCATTATATGTTCTAGACTAAAAGTAAATTGCAACGATTCAACTCTGCCCATTCCGTCTTCATTTTTTAATCTTTCCAACATTATCATATACAGTATAATTCTTCCATATTTATTGTTGCCTATTTTTAACATCGAGTCTTTAAAAATCGAATCATTTATGTTTGCACTTTCTAATAATTCTTCCACTTTATTGTCAGAATAATCATTTATTAATTCGAAATTTATTTTGTTGAAATTCTTATTAGTTCCGGTCCCACAAATTAGTGATCTGGCAATATATTTTTCTAATTTTAATAGTATTTGTAAAAGTTTATCATCACTAATTTGCTCATTTTTATTTTTATAATATAAATTTAAAATATAAGGGTTGAAGGCTGAAGTATCAAACATGTCTAAAATTTTATGAAACACTTCTCCTCTCTCGTTCATAGAAAAACTATGGCCTGTATCAAAATCAACAAATTTTTTTCTATATAATTCAGCAAAATCACAAATCTCATTAACGAATTCAACCATATCTTGAGAGTTCATGTTAGCAATATGATTTTTATATTCATTTGGTAAATCCTCTATTTTATTTTTTTGAGGGTTATAAAACTTCTTAATAACAGCTATTGAATGCAATAAAACTTCTAATCTTTCTCTCTTAATTCTTCCTGATATTGCTTCACTTTCCCAATATTTCACTGTGGCATCATCGCTAATAAATGTTTTGCTCCAAGTATTATTGTATAAATCTATAACTTTTTGTTCGTCTTGTATCTCATTCATTAATCTTTCGAAGATTGCATTCTTTATAATATCTGCCGATGTTAGTTTAACTCCACTAGAGTTTACTGTGTCAAATATTTTCTGTTCATTTTCATCTTTATCTATTTCTATCAAAACAAACACTTTATATAAATCATTTTCAGAGTTTAAAATCAATTCTTTCATTTTGTTGACTGTATTTTCATTGTCATTTTGCAATCTATTTCTAAAATATTTGTAACATTGGAATATTTTTGAGTCATTATTATTGGTCGTATAATTATTTGTATATTCAGAATTAATACATTTATCAAACTCCTCTTTGTCCAGTTTTGAATGAACAATTTTTAATTGTTTTTGGTCACTTGTGTGGTTTTCATATATAAATAATGTGTTTTGATAGTCATTAAAATTTCTGTCGGAACTCTCTATATTTTCATCAATAAATGCCTTTATAAATAAACTTATAGTTGTTAATCGTTGTTGTCCATCAATGATGCTAAATATTGCTTTATCCCAATTTTTTCTTCCTGTGTCTTTGATTATTATTGAGCCTAAAAATGCTGATTTGTTTGTGTTTATACTGTCAATTATTGAGTCGTAAAATTCTTCCCAATTATCTTCATCCCAAACATAGTTTCTTTGAAAAAATGGTATTTGGTATTGTCTATCTCTTTTTAAATAACTGAATCCTTGTGCATCTGCTTTCATTTTTTTCTCCTTTTTTATAATATTATTAGATTTATGTTTTACAAAAATCACATCATGTATTCGGCTTGTTTAATTACTCTTTCAATAGCTCCATCAGTAAAATCTGGTGGATAATTATATTTTTTAAGTAATCTCTTAATTTCTATTCTCATTCTTGCTTGTGTTGATTTTTTAATTGACCAATCAACAGTTGCATATTCTTCAATTTTTTCTTTCAATTCATGTGCAATAAGTTTAAGTGTTTCATCATTTAATAGCTCTCTTGCTGATCTATCTGTTGCTAGAGCATCATAAAATGCCTTTTCTCTTCCAGAAAGTCCCTGTCTTGTTGCTTCATCTTCGTCATGAACTACTTCAATAGCAAAATCAACCAAGTGAACAATAACTTCTTCAACTGATAAGTCATCAGTTCTTGAATGATATGAATCTAGAATTCTTCTTAATTTTTCACTATATTGTTGTGATTTAATTAAATTGTTTTTTCGTGATTCAGCAATGACTTTAGAAAGTAGATTTTCAATTAGTTTAATAAAGACATGTTTTGGATTAGATTTTCTAAGTTCTTCAATTTTTTCAGGCCTTAATAAATCTATTATTTTACCTAAGTCTTCTTCGTTTTTTATTTGTGTTAAAACTTTAACTTCATCACCGCCAATTGCAAGCTGCAACAACGACGCTACATACTCATTCATCTCTTTAACCGAGACAGTATTAATTGGAATTTCTCCAGCTTCTAATTTAATAATAAAAGCTCTAACAGCTAGATAATATTGCGTTTTCAAATATACTTCATCATCAATAATACCAGCACAAATTGTATATGCGGTTTTTAATTGTCTTGTTACAGATAAATATTCTTTTTTTCTAGTTTCATTTTCTAAAATAAAACTAGAGCCATCTTGAATAACATTAAATCTTTCTGATGTTTTTTCACTATTAAAATTAGCAACTTTTATTTTATTAAACCATTCATCTAAAATATCAATCTTTTCTTCTAAAATTACTAACGCTGTTTTCTTAATATCTTCTAAGTTAAATTCTTTATCTCTTCTAGTAAATTTATCTAAGGCTAGCTCTAACGCTTTTCTAATACCTATATAGTCAACAACAAGACCGTTTTCTTTCCCTGGATATACTCTGTTAACTCTTGCTATAGCTTGCATCAATGTATGATCTTTCATTTTCTTAAAAATATACATTACGTCTAAGTCCGGTACATCAAATCCAGTTAACCACATATCAACTACAATTGCTATTTTAATTTTACTATTATCTGATTTAAAATCACTTGCATAGTTTTGTCTATCTGATGAAGAACCAAATAGTTTGCGCATTTCTTCTGTATCTTTGTTTGACTCAGTAACTACTACTTGTAATAAATCGTTGTAATTAGGTCTTAAATCTAAAATCTTATGATAAATTTCCATTGCTGATTTTCTAGTTGGCATAATAATCATTGCTTTACCATTTAGAAATTTGTTTCTACCTTCGTAGTGTTCTATTATATCTTTAGCAAGTAAGTTTATAACTCCTTCAGATTCTAATATTTGCTTTAAAGAAGCCATTTCTGATTTAGATTTTTGAATATTTGATACGGATGCTTGTGATGTTTCTTCTAAAACATCATAGTATTCATCAATTTGGTTTAATACATTAGGATCAACCCAAACTTTCGCAAGTCTTCCTTCATAATATATCTTTACAGTTGAACCATCAATAATTGATTGTGTCATATCATAGGTATCGATAATTTCACCATAAATGTCAGTTGTTTGTTTTTCTGCAGTTGATACAGGAGTTCCTGTAAACCCTATAAAGGTAGCATTTGGTAGACTATCTCTGATATATTTTTCAATTCCGTATTTAGCAACTAATTCATAATCTCCATCTTCATCCTTTTGATAAGAAAGTTTTTCAAAAATACCATAATGACCTCTATGTGCTTCATCTGCCATAACTATAATATTACTTCTATCGTTTGGCACAATATTAGACTTGTCAAACTTTTGAATAGTTGTGAAAAAGATACCACCCTGTTTTATATTTGATAGTTTTTTTATCAAATCTTCCCTTGATTCGACTTTTACAGGTGTAGTTCTTAGATATTCTCTCGAATTAGAAAACGTAGTAAAAAGTTGTTCATCCAAATCATTACGATCTGTCAGAACTACAATTGTTGGATTATTATATATTTGATTAGTTATTAATCTTTGAGCTAACATTACCATCGAAAATGATTTACCGCTACCTTGTGTATGCCAAACTAAACCCGCTTTACCATCTCTTTCTAAAACATCAATCCCATCTATCTTCCGTTTTTTGTTAATAGAATCAAGAGCTTTAAGTACTCCAAAATATTGGAAATATTGGCTCATAATTTTAGTTGGTTTTTCTTTATCTTTTTTCATAAAGAATAAATTGTTTTTAATGACATCTAATAATCTTTCTTTAGGAAATAGTCCATCAATTAGTACTTGTAATTTATAAGCATATGTTGGACCAAATCCAAATTCACCATCAACACTCTTCCATTCAATATATCTATCGAAATTTGATGTAATAGTTCCAACTAAAGAATTAGCGCCATCACTTAAAATAGAAAAGGCGTTATAGTGAAATAAGGTTGGAATATCATAACGATACCCATCCGCTTCACTATTGCCGCCTATTTGATTATATGCATTAATTAATTTTGTTCCTTCTTTAGAGTCTATTCCTTTTAATTCAAACAAAATAATTGGCATACCATTTATATATATAACAATATCTGGTATTCTCGTTGAATTGAACTCTTTATATTTAATTTGATTGATTACTTCAAAAGTATTGTTATTAGGAGTTTCGAAATCTATTAGTTTAATTAGTGGATTAACATCTTCTCCGTAAACATCAACAGAAATACCATCTGTCAAATATCTATGAAATTCTTGATTTTTTTCAAACAAGTTAGTAGAACTTAATGATTTAATAGTCATTAAAACTTCTTTTATCACATCTACTTTGACATTATTAAATCTTAAAAGAGATTCAATAAACAATTCTTCATTGATAAAATCATCTAATTTTCTATTAACTAACCAATCATAATGCTGTCTTTGATGTATGTATCCCTTGTCTTCTAGTAATTCAATAACTGTGTTTTCAATATCTTTTTCTTGAAATCCTGATCTATAATCTATTTTGCTCATTCTATTATCCTCCAAAATCCGCTAATGTCATCGCCAATTCTTTCGATTTTATTTTTTTCTTTAAGTGTCTTATACACTCGATATATAGTCTTATTAGAAACATCAATTACTTCAGCTAGTTGATTAGCTGTTAAATAAGGATCTTCTTTTAATAGCTCTAAAACCTTTATTTCATTTTTGGTTAGTTTGATACTTTTCAAAACACCATCTTTCACAACTAAAAGTTGTCTGTATATATTAAATTCTACCCCATTTGGAAGTAGTTTATATTTTAATGGTAATTCATTTTCTTTTGCTAGTCGATAAACTGTTCTAAGGCCATAAGTTTCAGATTCCATTCTTCCAGTTCTATGCAATACTTCAATAATTTTAAAATTTCTTCTAATTGGATTTACAGTTTTATCAACATAATCTTTTGGTTCGTAATCAATCGGAAATGAACCAGGATTAAATATTAACACTCTGTCAGAAAAAATGTTTAGTGCATGACCTGATAATATTTGATAATATTTGGCATGAGCAAAACTATTTACTATTAGCTCTCTAAATACTTCTACTGGTATTTCTGGAATGTCTTCTCTAACAATACCTTTAATCTCAGCTTTCCATCTAATATTTTTTGAAACATAATTTATTCCGCTATCAATACAGTCAAATATATTCCCTTTTATATGTTCCATATCTAAAATGGTTGTTTTTTCACTTGATGCATATGTAGACATTGCATAGTTTATTGGTCCGTTATTGCCAAACAAGTGTATACCAGCTTGTGTTATCTTTCCATTAACCATAAGACCAAACTTAGTTAATGCATTTTCTAGTGTCGTATATGGTTCTAAAATTCTTTTTCTTAATAATCCTTGATTATATTCTGTCTTAACTCTTTCTTCATCAATATTAGCCAAATCGAATTCAGTCAATTCATTTTCCCAAACTGAGTAATCTCTTTCACTTCTAGAAAATAAAAGAGCAAGTTCGTTTCTGTTCTGAAGAATATCTTCATCAGCAAATCTTAAATAAAATCTACCATCACTTGAATAGGGTCTATCATTACCATTGAAAATAACCTTTATATAATCCAACCCATCATTTCTTTCATGATTAATAATATAATTAGGTCTTGGATCAATACTTTGATTAATTTTTCTAGAAATATCACGTTCTGTGTCTTTGCCAACTTGTTGACCAACAATTTTCCCGTTATCTGCAACACCAAAATAAAGAATTCCTTCTCCATGCTTATTTAATATAGCGGATATGGAGTTCATTGCTTGTTTTAATTCTGATGTTGATTTTTTAAATTCTATTCTCTCGGTTTCTTTACCTAAGTTCATCCTTATTCACCTAACTAACTTTTTTATTTTTGATATGATGGACATTTTTTTGTCCATCATTTGTCCATCATTAAAAGATGGACATACCTTGGACATTTTTATTATAATATAAATTGTCCAACGTGTCAATCTTGGTTAACACTGATTATAGTTGACACTATAGGAAGTATTGATGATTTAGTAGAATCTAATGTTAAACTGATTAAAAAACTTGAGTCATTAGGGACGCTTATGTATGAGATTTCTGATAAAGATTCCGTTTTGGCTTCATCACTAAACATCCAATACGGTACATCAATTCCAAAGTTAAAAAGAACTTCTGGAAAAATCGAAATGTATGGGGCAAATGGAGTTATTGATTTTATAGATGAATATAATACAAAAGGTGCAAACATTATTTTTGGATGCAGAGGGAAAGTTGGTGATGTGTATTTTTCTAATAAAGAAATCTTTATACTAAATACTGCTTTTTATCTTAATGTACCTTCCGATAGACTTGGCGATTATTATTTTAGTATTAAAAATGTTAGTGGTTTTGCTAATTATGCTACAGGCGCTGCACAACCACAAATAACTTTAACCGAAATTAAAAACGTTTTTATCAATATTAGTAACAACGCTTCACTGAATCTTATTGTTAATGTAATAATAAAATTACAAGATCAAAATGTTTTACTAGAAAAACAAAAAAATAAGTTATTAAGTAAGTTTTTCTGATGTTTATTGTTAATATCTCTTAAACGGATTATATAAAAGGAGATGTTAATAATGAAAACAAAAAGTTTTAAGATTTGGCTTAGAAACCAAAATTTATCGGTGAATACAATAGAATCATATTCACATTCTGTAAATGAATATTTCAAATATTATAAAAAGATAGAGATGGAGCATTTGTTGTCTTATAAAGGTATGTTACTTGAAAAATACAAAGGAAAGACGGTAAATATTAGAATCCAAGGTCTTAATAAATATTTAGAATTTATTGATAAAAAAGAATTTAAGTTGAAGTTTATAAAAATACAACAAAAGAATTTTTTAGAAAACGTAATTAGTAATGCCGATTACGTTTTTTTCAAAAACAAACTTAAGAAAGATAATAATTTAGACTGGTATTTTGTTGTTAAGTTTTTAGCAGCAACTGGAGCAAGGGTTTCCGAATTAATTGAAATAAAGGTTGAGCATGTTATAGAAGGTTTTATAGACATTTATTCTAAAGGCGGTAAAATAAGGAGAATATACATAGCCAAAAAACTACAAAAAGAATGTCTAACATGGTTGAAAGATATTTCAAAAGAAAGTGGTTATGTGTTTTGTAATAGATATGGCAATAGATTAACAACTAGAGGAATTGCTCATCAACTTAAAAAATTAGCTGGTGACTATGGATTAAACCTTAAAGTTATATATCCTCATTCTTTTAGGCATTTGTTTGCTAAAAATTTTTTAGACAAGTTTAGAGATATAGCTTTGTTAGCTGATTTGATGGGTCATGAATCAATTGAAACAACACGAATTTACCTTAAACGTACAAGTGAAGAACAAAAAGAAATTGTTGACAAAATTATAACCTGGTAATGTGATATAAATTGACACTATAGGAAGTATCGATGATTTAATAGAGCAATATTCATTTTTAGTTGT
>CAZRJV010000046.1:0-9465 GCA_964600625.1 uncultured Acholeplasmataceae bacterium | reverse complement strand
GAACTATTTAAAAAGGATATCTATTTTCCTATTTAAGACTTCATTAACTAGTATTGTTGAATTGATGCTTTACAGTATTTTAATCAAGCTTTTCTCTTCATTACTTTTAATTGAAACGAAATAAATTAATTATTGTAAACCAGTTTAACAATTTCTTTCAATGTAGAAATATTTTTATTGTTTTTAGAAAATTGATATCCTTTTTCTCTGAAGATATTAGGAATTGAACTAACTGTCCAAAATATAAACGGAGGGAATTCTAGCATAATGTTAATTACTTCTTTTTTCTCACAATCAAAGTTTCTTTGAAGCCAGGCAATGTTATTATCTATTTTATTCTGGCTTTGATGTATTAAATATGGGCATTGATTTAATAAAAGAATAAACGACTCAACATCCATATCCAAGGAACTTGCCAATTTACTAATTCTTTTTTCTAGTTTATCGGCAGATAACAAGATAGTTTTTGAATAAAAATAATCTTTTTTGATTAGTTTCATCAAAACATCAGAAGATGTATTCAATATTTTTTTCATTTTTTCAAAATTTTTATTAATATTTATTCCAACATCAAACATCCAAATGCCATAATCATTAGAACCATATTCATGATATAACTCAGAATTTGCTATAAATATCTTCATTTCTTCTTTACTTTTAAGCCAACTCATTAATATATCTAATTTAAGCCTTATATCAGATTTTGGTATTTTAAAAATTGTTGAATAAGGTGATATAAATCTTTGAATATCTTCCAAATCACAACCGAAATACTTTTTCAATTCTTCTAATACATAATCTATACTTTTATTTTCTGATTCAATTTTTTCTTCGAAGTCATTTATTCGCTTTTTCTCAAAATCTATCATCATACTGAATTTTTCATTTTTATTTTTTTCTAATCTTTTCTTCATAATTTCCAGTTGATTCATTCTATGAGAAAAATAGTAATCCCAGTTAAATTTTGATTCCATGGGCTTTACTATAATCCAACTTGGTTTATCTTTATAACTATCTAAATTCATGGGTTCCCCCTTTTTAATTTATAGTTTAAATTTGTGCAATGAAAAAATCATTCACACATCTGTAAAGCATACACGCATATATTTCTTCTGTTCAACGTGCCATAAGCATAACTTAAGGGTAATTTATTCTTCCTTAACAAGAATATTACCCTCTATCACTTCAATTGCATATTTCATCGGCTGTAAATATTCTTTATTACTATTGTAATAGGCTACCAATACAACACTTCCACTACCATCGTGTGATATTTGTAGATTTCCGGAACCAGCATTCCATCTATATACTTTTTGATTTCCTGGAACAGTATAAGCACCCGTAAAAGTATCATTAATAAACTTAATGCTAACGTTCAAAAAAGAATCTATTTTAATTAGTGGACGAATAGAGATTTTTGTATGTCTTTCGATTTTCAACATTTGAAATGGATTTGTATACTCTTCTCTATAGTCATTGATAATATCTTCTTCAATCAAAAAATAATCTTTATAGTTTTCTTTAGTCAACTGTATTGTTTTATACTTGTCATACTTTGCAATGATGTCCATATCATTTGTTACAGCGTTATAATTTCCAATCCAATCTACGAACTTATAAGTGTAGTTATCATGATCTTCCATTCGAGGATTAGTTGGGGGAACTACTGAACCTCCAAATAAAACAATGTTTGAAGATAAAGTGTTCCCATCAGGATTCAGGAATCTGACAGTATATTCACGAACTTTGGCATCAAAATTGGCTATCACAATTTCATTTTTGTCAACTTTTAAATAATTCCCAACCCACTTAACAAATGTATATTGATATTCATTTGTTGACATTCTTGTTGGGTTAACTGGGGGAGTTGCATTTTCTCCTTTTTTTACTAGTTCACTCTTTAATATAGAATCATCATAATTTTTAAATGTCACTGTATAATGTTGATTTTCTTTTGTGAAGGAATCCTCACTTTTGCCACACGCAACGATTATAAATGACAATAGAATTAAAACTACTATTACTACTATCCTTTTTTTCATACTTTTTCCTCTTCTAAAAGATATTTCTTAAAATACCCCAACATGTTAAGTTTTCATGATTTACTCGCTTTTTCCACTATTTGCATATCTAATACCCATAGATGTATATCATTTTCTGCTTTAAGCATTCATAAACCACTATTTATGACAAGAAAATTATACCACAATTCAACTATTTTTTCCAGTACTTAATTAAGACAATTAGATAAGTTAATTTGTTCTCGAACAGTGCAAGTTAATCTGTATTAATGCAATCTAGTCCCTGTTGGGAAATATTTCGTAATTTCCGGTCTATAAGGCCTTCTAAACCTTTATTTCTTCTCCGCCATTAAACTTAAATGTAATGGTTTTGTCTCTATTAACAATTGCCTTTTCAACCATCAACATCCACAAATCAATCGACCATTCAGGCAGGTAGTTATCTGCTTTTTTAATTTCTTTTAGATATGCTTTCATCTTGATCTCTTGTGCTTGTTTATAGGCTCTTTTTTCTAAAGTCTTGTCTAAAGCATTTTTATCAGCTTCATATTGATTTGATAATTCTTCATATCTTTTATTGAAATCAACTTGGTCTTGAGCAGTCTTAGTGTTTTCTTTAATCATCTTATCCACTAAACCGCTTATAACTGTCATCTTGTTTTGAAGTTCTACAACCTTTGCATCAAGCTCAAAAGTATCAGCTGATAACTTAATCACTTCATTAATATCTTCCATAATTCTATCTTTATCTTCCATCACCTGATTATATGCTTTTACAAACTTCTCTTTAACTACATCTTCAGGTAATGCTGGAGTAAGGCATTGGTCTTTGTCCTTATTATATTTTGCATTGCATCTATAAACAAACCTTGCATATTTGCTTGTTGAATGCCATAGCTTCCTTCCATAGAAACCACCACAATCTCCACAGATAAGTTTAGAACTGAACTCACTGTTTCCTGAATATGCGGCACCTAGAGACTCTCGTCTTGTTAACTCTGCTTGAACTATCTCCCACTCTTCTCGATTAATGATTGCTGGGTGACTGTTCTCTACATAATACTGTGGCAAGTGTCCTTTGTTTGTTTCAATTCTATGTTCTAAGTAATCTACAGTATATGTCTTTTGAAGTAACGCATCGCCTTTATACTTTTCGTTTCTTAGAATTGAGTTAACTGTATTTTTTGTCCAGTTGGTAGATTTTCCGGTTGGTGTCATAACACCTCTCTCTTTTAAGTATTCAGCTATACCTGTACATGTTTTACCTTCTCTTAAAAACATTTTATAGATTTGTTGCACTAGCTCAGCTTCTTCTTGTATGATTTCTATTTTATCGCCTACCTTCTTGTAACCAAGCATGCTACTATAAGCCCATCCTACTCTTCCTTCTTTCATGGCCCAACGTTTGCCCATCGTTACGTTTTGTGAAATGCTTCTGCTTTCTTCTTGTGCCATACTAGCCACCTTTGAAAAGAAAAAAACTCGCACGAAAGCCCGCCCCGCTGTACAAGGCAAAACCTGTAGAGATTTGAACCCCCCCTTCCCCAATTCACTCATATAATTTCAAAACTTACGAGTTTGTTCGTAATTGGTAAGATAGCTTCAAAACATCTTTTCTATTTCAAAGAGGATAATAACCTCATCACTTGGTTCAATTCACTTTGACTTGTGTTGAGCCGACTGATGATACTACTATCTAAGAGTTAGGCAAGTGTAATAATTTGAGCATCTTGCAGTAATCTCTTAGCTAGTGTTTCTATTAGGTGTGTATCCACTTTCATATTTTTCCATGAATTAAGTGTTCGATTCGTAATTAAGATAATGCTTCTTGTTTCTTGTAAGAACATTAACAGTTTATATATTTCTATAAGTTCTTCATCTTTTGGTGATATATAAAACACATCATCCAATATTAATACATCTGAGTTAAGTATATTGTTCCATATTCCTTTTTTTAGTTTAGCTTCAGTTAGTAATTCATCAAGAGTTAGGTAAATTACTTTAGCACCTTTTTCTAGGGCATCCAATCCAATCGTAGTCGCAAGTGAAGTTTTACCTGTTGAACAGTCACCAACAATGATGATGTTTTCTCTTGTTTCATTAAAATCCATTTCTTTGATTCTAGATAACTGCCACTTAAGTCCATCACTAATTCTTAATTCATCAAAGGCAAGTGGTTTTAATCGTGACATGTGCTTTAAGTCTTTTAACTTATTCTTTTTTCTAATGTTTACTTCTTCTAGTAATACCTTATACAAATACTCTTTATTAGAAATGGTTTCATCATTTAAATCAATGACACCACTTGCAATATTTTGTAAGTTTAAGGTTCTAGCTAAATCTTGGATTGCTTTAATATCTGCCATCATTTAACTCCTTTCTAATTTCCTCAGCTCTAATTTTATAGTGTTTAATTGTATGTTGTGGTAATACCCTTTTAGCAAGTATATCCCCCATTTTATAGACTAACCATGAACATAGTTCAAACGCTGTACAAATATCCACTTCTACACAATAACGCATACCTTCTGCAATAATCTCTTTTGCATAATGTTTCTTTAAACTTCCAATCTTGCGACACTGTGGATAAACATATCTAGGTTTTTGAACTCTTAGTCTTTCAAAGAAGATACTTGAGATTTCATAATCTTTATATTCATCGAGTAATACTTCTTCAATCGTTGGTTCATCATGAACTTCAACATTTAAAGTAACAACATTTCCTTTACCTAGTATTAGTTTATGTTTACAAAGTAGTTCATTTGTTCCAGCATGATAGAAGATTAATTGATCATCATATCGTTCAATTCTAATCTTATCCCCTTCATTCACACTCTCACTTGGTAGCTTATATAGATTATCTCTGTATTCAACTGTATCGTGATATACGGTATGAATGACAATCTCATCGTTTTTCTTTTCAACATACTTTTGTAGTTTTGGATATTCTTTCTTAAATAACTCTCGTGGTGGTTTTTTCGTGATTTCATGAATCATGCCATTACCATCTCTATCTAACCATCCAATAAACTCTTGAGTAAGCCTATCAATCCCATAATAGATTCTACCATCTAAAAACTGGTGTTTGATGTAGTCTACTGTTTTTTCAATTTTACCTTTGGTTGACGGATCATAACCTTTACATAAGTAAATCGTAAATCCTGTTTCTTTAATAAAATCTTCAAACTCTTTGACAAATATCACTTCACCTAAGTTTTCAGATACCACCATCGTTTTATCTTGGTCATAGACAATCATTTGAGGTCTTCCACCAAAATACTTAAACGCTGCTATATGAGCATCAATCGTTTTCTTGATATCAAATGGATCAACTGAAAAATAAGCAAACTTCATTCTTGAAAATGATAAAGTCATACAAAAGAAATAAACTCTTACATTCTTCTTATACTCAGTCTTCATGACATACTAACCAAAATCAACTTGAGCTTCATAGCCTGGTTCAGTTACTTCTCTAATTTGAAACTTTCGTTTTGGTTTAATTAAACCCGTTTGTTCTCTTACTTCTTTTACATACTTGAAAAACGATGAACTTTGGACATCAAATTCAGAAAAGTCATCTTTAATCCTTTTATATAAAACAGTATTGTTTATTTGAGGACTAATCTTTAAAATCTCGATAATATATTGCCTATAGTTATCCAAGACATACTCATGATTCTTTTGAAAGGCATTAAAAAATGCTTGATCCTTGTCCCACCAGTTACAAATCGTCTTATACGATAGATTCAACTTTTCAGATACTTTGACTTTGGATAGACCTAATTCCTTATACTCCTGAAGCTTCTTGTATTGTTGTATACTTAACATAAAATTCACCTCCTATAGTTTTGTTAGTACACATCAAAATCATTTATTCTCACATCTACACCACCTCCTTTAAATAGTTTTTTTGAGTCAACAAAATCATAACAGTCTCGGAGTAGAACTGGTTCTTAAATTCTACTATACAAGGCAGACATTGTTGGCGGCGGCAATATTTATATATAAGTCATTTCCGCCAGTTTTAGAAAATAGCTGAATTCGCCTTACTATAATAGAAAAGCGGCAGCATTCGTAGCTACCGCCTACAGGTCAATTTAGATTGTAATGCTATTGAGCGATTAACATTCTAACATACTGTATTGAAAATATTAAATCAAATAAAATTTTTTATTAAAACAATACTTTATATATTTTAATAACTATTTTTTCTGGATAATTACATTATTAATTAAATTTTCATCACTGATTTTAGCATAAGTTATCTTAAAACCATCTAGCATTGTATTCATCTGTTTTAAGACAACATCACTTCTAAGTTGTTTATATACATGGTCTCTTATTTCATCACTCTCGAAATTTGATAATACATGAATTGCTGAAGATAACATAAAATCACCATCTGCAATTACGATTTGAGACTTCTTAGGACATAAACTAGCAACTAATATATCTCCTTTTTTACACAGTCTTGATGATGTTTTTTTCTTAGAACTATTTGATAAATCTTTTAAATCACCTATTTCGGCATACTTAGTAGGTGAAATAGTAAAATCACTCTCTGTTCTTACATTTATCTTGCAATATTCACTTAGTGATATACCTGATACTTTTTCATACTTTGGATATATATCACCAATATAATCATCTTTCACATTTAATAAAAACTCATCTAAGTATTTAATAAAAACATTATCCTTACAGCTACTAGGAATATCGCATGACCCTGTCAAAATAAATTGATTCATCAAAGGAGCTATCTCTTTTAAAAGAGCATTTTCTATTAAAGTTATTCCTGATTTTGATCTATTTGAACTAAATTCATATCCTAAAAATTCAACTTCTTTTGATTTCATTTTACTATTAGTTGGAGTTAAATACTTAGGTGAACCGACTAATAAAACTTCATAATGTTTATTTGATCGTTTTTCCTTTTTCAAAAATAAGATTACGGGACTAGTAGTTGTACCCGAAAAAGTTATATCAGATGTCATAAGTAAACCTTTTATTGTGAAATTGTTCAATATGAATCTTCTCATATTCTCATATTTTGCATTAGACAAAATAGATTGTGGCAACACTATTGCAGCATATCCATTTTTCTTTAACAACTGTTCTGCTCTTTCAACAAAAAACGTTTCTATCGCTGAATCACTATAATTTATTTTTTCCAATAAGCTAAAATCATTTGTTTCTGGAGATATTCCATTTTTTGTAAAATTTCTCATAAATCCATCAATTGAATAGGGCGGATTTGAAATAAGAAAATCAAATTTTTCTAGTTTTTTGTTGTTTGAAAATAACACTGTATTAACATAATCTTTAGAACTAAACCTATTAATTCCATCTCCATTAATAACTTCTGCATCACCATCACCATTTAAAAATGTTGCTATTTTAGTGGTTTTTGCTAGACGGTAGTCCTTTTCAATTCCGACACAATTTTCCCTATCAACCCATGAATATGGATCGTTTTTATAAGTGAAAATTTTGGCTTTTTGAGATGGATTATAATGTTCTTCTTGAAGATTATTTATAATATTTTGAGTTCTTGCCATTGAACTGATTAAAAAATGGCCGGCTCCACAAGCATAGTCAATTACACTTGGAATAAATTTCACTTTCCCTTTTTGTAGATTACTATAAATATGATTTTCGTAAGGTAGAGAATCAATCATAAAATCAACTAATGGATAAGGAGTAAAAAATTGACCAGCTTCTTGCTTTAAACTAGTATTTAATAGTTCCTCAAAAAAATCACCTAAAAATTGATGTTTTGTTTCGTATTTAAATTTGTAATTTTCTAATAACTCAACTACACTCTTGACAACCTCATAATTAAAGAAAAATGTATCATCATCATAAACATCAATAAATGCAAAATTATTATTTTTTTTCAATCTTAAATTATCAAAAATTTCAAATAATTCGCTTTCGTTTCCCCCATTAATGTATTGTTCAATTTCTTCATCGTTATAGTCAATCACTTCTTTTTTTAGATACTCGCGCATACCATCTTTATACAATTCGTTTAATCGTTTCATAAATGATTCTGCAGTATCAACCCCATATATGTATTGAAACTTCATACCGAAAAACGTGTGGACATTTCCATCTTTATCTTTTACTTTATATTTTTTATTGGAAGTTACTTCATCACCAATTTTAGCTAAAAATAAATTAATCATTTTGATAAATGCATTAGGTTTATCTGATATAGAGTGTAAACGTAAAATTGTTGCAAATTGGTTAAATAAATTTTTAGTATCATTGTTTGTAATTATTTCTAAATCTTCATATTTTTTTACAGATTGCGTAACATTAAAAATATTATTAGCCTTTATATAATCAGACTTATCAAATACCTTATTCCATCTCTCAAAAAAATCATCAACATTTTGAGCTTCTTTTAATATGTTTTCAGTAAAAACGTTATAAAACATATCTTTCTTTGAAGAAAAATCAAATGAATAAAATGAAATAATTTTTGTTGTTTTTTCTTGTATTGCATAAGAAAATACTTGCTTCAACTTTTTCTCATTTTTTAGATTAACATATCCCGTAATCTCGGTAGATGATTTCACTTCAATCATGTAAATGTCATTATTTGCTGGATTTTTTATCATCACATCTAACGAGCCACTGTCTTCGTGACCTAATTGCCATTGTTTTTCCAGAGTAATAACTTCCCTTGAATACCCCTTCTCAAACAACTTAATTAACAACATTATTACACAGTGATTCTCAGGTTTTGTTAAATCAAAAATCCTATCGTGACCAGAAATCACACCGTCAACAGAATATTTATTTGTATCTAAATTAATTCTTATCTTGTTACCATTAATATCTAAATATGGTTTATTAGTTTCTAAATTTTTAATTTCAAAACCATTTGTTGTGAAATAATTGACTAAATCTAAAGCATTCATTTTTGTTCCTCCATAATCCCATTTTCTTTAAACAACTCTTTCAATTTTTCTTTTGCAATTACAGTAGGCTCATGATGACCTTTTTCCCATCTATTAACAGATGTAAAAGAAACTCCTAACATTGCAGCTAGTTCAGTTTGAGAAATATTCAATTTTGCTCTTAGTCTTTTAATAGCACTTGGATATAAATTTTCCATATATTAATCTCCGCTTCATAAATAACTTATCTTATTACAAATTATAGCACTTTTTATCAAATTTGTCTATATTTTCATAAATTAAGATTGGAATTTATACATTTTTTTATCAAATCGTTCAAAAGTTATATATAAAATAAAAAAGTGACTAGTATATAGCCTAAAATATGACTACTACTGATCTCTTAAAAACTGGCGAATAGGAGATTTTCCCCTTTCTGCCAACAAATAAAAAAGGTCTGACATTGTATCAAACCTATGCATTCAATATGGGGCGACCGATGGGACTTGAACCCACGAATGCCGGAGCCACAATCC
>CAZRJV010000045.1:0-10295 GCA_964600625.1 uncultured Acholeplasmataceae bacterium | reverse complement strand
TTTTTATTTATTTAAGATATTTGTTGATTTTTATTATTCTAAAATTTAACAAATTTGTCATTCTTCCACGCAGGCTAACCAAAAGCGTATAAACAAATCACAGCCTATCAACAACACCTATTACCCTGCGTGGAACAATGACATTTAATGTGTACCTATAAGGCTTAACTAGTATTTCAATAGCTGTATAAATAGAAAAAAGAACCTTATTTCTAAGGCTCTAATTCCTGTGTACTATTTTGAATATTCAGTACTGTATCTCTACAAATATAAGATTATTTTGGAGTCAGTACTTTTTTTAGTCGGACGGGCTATTTTTACTCAAAAAAACTGAACTGGTTATTTTCTTACCACTTTGAGTAAATTGGGGAAAGTAAGGGAATCTATGAGTAAATGAAAGAAAGTTTGCGACAGTTAGAAAAGGGTTAATTTGTTACCAGTTTGGGTAATTATGAGTAAATATGAGTAAACTTGGGAACTTAATTTTGTTAAAAATTTGATCTTTAAGTTCAAATCTGATTAGGAAATCTAATTGTAAAAATGTAATTATTACATCAAAAATGATGACTGTAGACTTTTTGTCCCATTTAACCGCACCCACATATATGTATATCATATAATAGCAAGCACCAACTTTATTTAATTATCGCTTTAAAATCTCCAGCATAGTCAACTCTTTTTAATTTGATATCTTCGCCATAATCAACAACTTTGATTTTTATAGTATCGCGTGCACTTCCATATTTAGATTCTTCAAATTTCATGTCTTCGCCATAACTAACCATTTTCACTTTAGCATCTTCACCATAAGTAACCACTTGGAATGTTACTGTTTTCCCCTTCAGTAATTTAAAATCTCCCTTTGACATTCTTGCCATTTTTTTACCTCTCCTTTTTTATTGTTTAAAACCTTAATTCAATTCTCGACCATTGATTTCTATTAACAGTAATCGGCAAATAATTTTCATCTTCGTTTAAATAAAAATCCCCATTATACTCTACAATTATTCCACCAAATACATTAATATGATTTTCCTTATTTCCTTTTAAGTAATTATATAACGCCTTAGCTTTTTCAGTTGTATCTTCAACCATATAATCTACTGCTTTAGTATCAAAAATGCCTATTCTACCGTCTTCAAATTTGATTAAAAAGTCTGGTCTAAATGCTGGAGCATCTTCTTTTATCATAACTCCAAAGTTTTCTATGTTTGGTTCTGATCCGTTATGCCATACCCATACTATACGTTTTTTGTAATTTGTATCTAGTTCCAATAAAAATCTTTCTTCTAAACCACTAGTTCCTTGTTTTAAAACATACATTCCATCATACAATGATAACTCTGAATTTATCTTTTTATATGTTTCACTTGAATACGTTGCTTCATCACTTATTTCCCAATCAGCATATTCACCATTCATATTTGCATCCGGATATCTAACTTTAAATTCATTTGTTGAATTAGATATTATTTTTTCAAAAATAGCTTCATTTCTTACAACTAAAAGTTGTGAGTAAGAAAGTGATGTACTTCTTGAAACACCAAAGATTAATTTTTGAATGACTTTTGCTATTGCCTGCTTTATCGGACTAATTGACCTTACTCTTGCAAGTCCGTTTAAATTTTTGGAGATTATTTCTTCGTATTTCCCTCTGATTTCAACATCAGCAGATTTTACCTGGGTATTGAATAAACCGCCACCAATTCTTCCACCATCGCCAACCCAAGCTTCGATTTGAGTTGCTGTTTCAGAAATTATACTACTTTGCTCCAATCCGATAAACGCCATTCCTTTTTGTTCAAAGATTTCATTTGTGACATATTGGTCAGATTTTATATCGAAAAATTTACAAAACTCTTCTTCAATTATTTCGTATATTCTAGTATCAGCAGAGTTATACGAGGACACTCTTGATTTGTAAAATGATTGAATATTTGGAGTGTTTTTATCCCAACCCAGCTTAACATTAACTTTAATATCTTTAGTTCTGTTTGCAGAGTACTCTTCATCTCTAGGATCAATATATTCCATATTCGTATAAATATAGCCGTTATCTAAAATTGGTTCGTTGTATTTTTTTGCTTCCGGTGTTCTTAAGATTCTTCCAATTGTTTGAACTTTAGATGTATTTGAATGTACATCTCTAAATTTAACTAATATATGCGATCTTGGACAATCCCAACCAGTATCTACAACTGTTTTAAAAATCATGTATTCTATTTCGTTATCTGTTTCTTTAATAGCTTCAGAATCAAAAGTTTTGTATTCACTTAACCAAATAGCAAGTTTCCCGTTTTCTTCCGTTATATCATGCTCTCTTAAAAAATCTTTAACAACAGCTATAGAATCATCACCTAATTGTGTATTTGGAACTTGTACTAAAACTAGTGGATTTACATTCGAACCAATCTCACTAAATTTATTAACTATTAATTTTCTTCTTTTTTCAGCATTTTTCAAAACTATTCTCATTGAATCATCATCATTTGTTCCATCTTCACTATTCATAGATATATCTTTATTAATGATTAAGTTTTCTTTAATCATTCCTTCTTCGATAGCATCATCTAATAGAACATTAACATCTATTTGAGAATTAGGTACATTCGGTGTTGCAGACATAGAGATTGTGACATTTGGTTCAATAATATTATCTCTAAATTGTGAAATGCTTGTGTCTACTGCTTTTCCAATGTGTGATTCATCTACTATTAAACAAATTTTAATTCCTTGTTTTTTTGTTTCATCAATTAGGTCAATAAAGTTTCGTCCTTCTTGATCTCTCATAAGAGAATTTTTCCAATCGCCAGTTCCTTTATTTTTTTGAACTAACTTTTCCCAATTAACAAAAAGTATTTGTTTGTCACTAATTATTGAATTTGCTGACACAAAAGAATTGTCTAGCAATTGGCAATCAGGGTAACCTTGTAATTCTTTTTTCACTGATTCATAAGATTGTTTGTGAAGTTCTCCTTTACCAATTGATGCCCATATAAAAGCAATCTTTTCGTCTTCGTATTCTAGACTAACTCTTTCTAAAAATTTAGTAATCATGAAAGTCTTTCCACTTCCAGTTGGAGCTTTCATAATTATATGTTTGTTAGTTTTAGAAATATAAATATTGAAAAGTTCAAGAATTTCATCAACAGCCTTTTGTTGATAATCTTTAAGGACTTTTGACATATTAATAATCCCTCCTCAAATCTTCAGCAATTTTTTTATAAATTTCATATATTTTTGAAGGTATTGGTTTAACATTTGCATTTGGCAATTTGTCTTTAACTATTTTTTCTAATGTCTCATCAATATTGTTATCCAATGAAAAATAATAGACCATATTATCTGCAGAGTTATTATTGCCAATCTTTTCTAGCATATTATCAAAAGATTTTTTTTCATAATAATCATTATATATTGCAGTTATTTTGTCTTTATTTAAATTTGTATAAAGATTAAAACTATTATCGTTTACAATATGATCAAATGTATTTTCAGTTATACAAATCAAACTGTCTATTTGCTCTACCAAATCATATTTTGCCTGATCTTTAGATGGATTATCATCTACAAAAGAAGCTTTCAAGTATCTAACATTTGCATCTATTCCGTCAGAATATTTAGTTCCATCTTCTCTTTTACCTGTTACTACTGTTTTAATTCTTGGATAACAAACATCAGACATTATATTCCCTTCATTATTTGTTACTAAAATAAATTTTCTATTTCCACCATCTAATTGATTCAATTCTAAAATTGCCTGTCCTGTTGTGCCTGAACCTGCAAAGAAATCCAAACATGTATAAGTTTTATTAAAATCATCTTTTATTGGATCATAAATTAATGAAAGCAAATATTTAATTAAAGATACTGGTTTGGGATATGAAAAAAGATCATTTTGTAATATTTCTTTTAATTCTTTACTACCTTCCTCATTAACCCCAACCTTTTCCCCAAATCTATTTTTTGCAACTAAGGGGTTATTTATATTTGAAAATATTAATTGCTTAGGAGAAGTTTTGGACGTTTTACCTTCATGATAAATTGTTCTTATTGCAAAATTATTCGTTTTAACCCAATATGTTGTTCCTTTTTCATATTCTGTTTGCACGGTTTCGTTTGACCATCTACTTCTAAAGGTTAAAATCAAAGGAGTTAAATTTTTCTTGTTTTTTACAATTACAGGTTTTTCTAATAAGTAATCATCACTATTTGTTTTATTATACGTTCCATCAGGTAAATTAACCAATACACTTCCAGTTGGAAATTCTAGAGTCTTCACCGGATTAGATGCATTATACAAAGGGGCATCCTGTAATTCAGTGTTAATTGCCTCTACCAATAGTTCTTTAATTTTATTGTCTACTAATTGTTTCGCATAACACAAAACGTATTCATTATTAGAGTAATTATTGATTTTTTGCCTTCCAAAGTGCTGTGTTTTTTCCCATACAAAAGTTGTTATATGATTTCTCTCCCCAAAAATAGAGTCACATAAAAGTTTAAGTTGAGACTGTTCGTTATCATCTATTGAAATGAAAATAACACCATTTTCTGATAATAATTCCTTTGCCAACTTAAGCCTTTTCTCCATAAAATTCAACCATTTAGTATGCCTGAATCCATCATCTGCATCTAAAAATTTATCGTTATAGATAAAATCTTTATTGCCGGTATTATATGGTGGGTCAATATAAATAACATCAACCACTTCTTCAGAACTTGCTATGGAGGTCAAGGCCGACAAAACCTGAAAATTATCCCCTTCAATCAATAAATTTTCACCATAATTTCCAGATATTATATCTAAGGATTTTTCTCTATATAAAATCGGTATTTTATTTTTACATTCTTCAACTACATCTTCCGGACTCGCTTTTCTATCGAAATATAAACCATACTTTTCATTATTCAACTGCTTACGTAATTCGCTTATATATTTTATTAGCTCTTCTTTTGTTAATTTTTCAAAGTTTATACTCATTTTTTTACTCCATTTTCTTGGTTTTGTAATTAAGGTACACCTTGTTTACTTTGAGAAAAGAAGACAATAAATTTATTAAATTTTAATTAAATCTACATTTTTGAGAAAACGGCTTTAAATAAATGCCATAAACCAGTAAAGACTTCATATTTTGATAAAAATATGTTAAACTTTATACAAGACAAAAAGGTGTGCCATTACAACATTCAGCAACTCATTAACGAGTTGCTTTTTTACATAAAAACGAGAGGTATAATAACTTTAGTACTTTATTATACAAGGAGGATTTTTATGAAATATGGTTATGTAAGAGTATCAACTGTTACTCAAAATATTGATCGTCAAATTGATGAAATGTTTAAATTAGGTTTAAATGAGGATGATATATTCATCGATAAACAAAGTGGTAAAGATTTTGAAAGAGAAAGTTATCAAAAATTAAAATCATTATTAAAGAAAAACGACCTACTTATTATCAAATCAATTGATAGATTAGGTCGTGATTATAATATGATTATTGAAGAATGGCATTATATTACTAAAATAATTGAAGCTGATATATTAGTTATTGATATGCCGCTTCTTGATACTAGAAATGATGCGACTAATTTAGTTGGAAAATTTATTAGTGATATTGTCTTACAAATATTATCATTTGTTGCTGAGACTGAAAGAGAAAATATTAGACAAAGACAGGCTGAAGGAATTAGACTTGCTAAAGAACGAGGAGTTCATATGGGCAGACCTAAACTTGCTCTTCCAAATAATTTCAATGAGGTTGTTAAATCATTTAATGAAAAGATAATCAATTGTACTGAAGCTGCTAAACTAGCTTCGATGTCTAGGGCATCTTTTTTAAAATACGCTAATCATGTATAACATTAAAAAACACTCATTTGAAATGAAATGATACCAATTCTCTTATTTGAGTGTTTTTTTAATCGATTGAATTTGAGTTGTGTTTAATAAATATATTGGTTATCTACCTATTTTTCTACTTCTTGTCTTAACTTTTTCAAATCCTCTTGTGTTGGATTACCAATTTCTTTAGCATGGGCTCGCCATGTATAATTTGGATCTTGGATTCTTTTTAATTTAAAGTATTCCCTTGATTGTAATAAAGACAAATTATTTGGACCGTTTTCAAGTTCTGCGTCTTCTAACTGAACAAGGTCATGAACCCATCCACAATTTTTACATATATCAAAGTATCTTTCTATTGTTGTTTCTTGACATACCGGACATATGGTCACTTCTTCTTTATTTTTTTTCATATTTTTTCTTTGCTCCTTCCCACCATTTATCATTTGACTTATAATATGTTTCCACAATTCCTTCTTTAGATATTACAGCCAATTCACCTGTAATCTTAGAATATTTGAACGTTTCACCATTCCTCCTAATAAAACTAACATGGTTTTCTCTATCTACTTTATTGGCAAAGGCTACAGCTTGTGATTTATATTGATTTCTTGTCAAACCCATTTCTCTAATTCCGTGTCTATCAATATGATCCTCTTGATGTCTATGACTTAAATATTTTCCATACTTATAATTAATGTTGTCATTTGGCTCACCGCGTTTTCCGCGTCCATATAAATTACTCTTACCTTTTGTTGACATTATCTTTCACCCCCTTCATTTCAATGGAGTGGAAAGATTCATATATCTTAAATTTGATATTAAAAAGCTCAAGCCATCTTTGAAGATCTTTTGGAAGCGTTCCATAGATTACAATTCCGGATGGTTCCAGCCTTTCAATAATTTTAAGTAGATTTTCAAACCATACATTTTGTTCATTAATTGTTTTTATAAATCCGTAAGTCCCTATAGCAATCAACTTCTCTTTGGGAATTGAACTTAAAAATTCTTCAGTAAGTTCATCCACTCCAAACCTAATGTTTGGAATGATTTTAATTCCGTTGGTTCCGTAATAAAAAGTTAATGCTAAATTATCATACATCTGCTTTTTTTGAACAACTTTCGGCATATCTGTATATACACTATAATCAAAACCTATAATACCTTGACTCTTTTGAAACATTTTGAGATATTTTCTAGGATTTCTCTTTATTCTTGTGAGATCTTCATCTCTACAATAAAAACAAATATAATAATCCTCTATATTTTTGATTTTATCGATTTTATTAAATGGCACGATTTTCTTTGGAAAGTCATCACTAATCATCCATTCCTCAATAATTGGGTAATTTTCATTATCCGTAAATTCAGCGTTTTCTACTAAAAAAGCCTGAAAATTATCTTTAACTGTTTTTAATACATTCATCACGGTTTTCCTCCTTTATAATTGATTTGATGTATTAACCGTGATAAAATAATCTTGCAAGGTGGTTTTACCACGGCGGGCTTTATAAATGTTGACGCATTTTTAAAGCCTTTTTTTATTAATTTTTTTATGTCTAGTTTTCGCAGCTTTATATGAAACATTATAATTTGCAAATATCTCATCAACGCTCATATTTTTAACAACCTCATAAGGCATTAACAACTCTGCTGCAAATTGGTCTGCTTGCCACTCTGGCTTTTCGTATTGTTTATCTGGTTTGGTTGTCCTCGATAATACAGGTCCATTTAAAAAATGGAGAAAAAAGTGTCCAATTTCATGTGCTATAGTAAAATGACTTCTTGAGGAAGGGTCCTCTAATTTCTTAAATACAGATTCTTTTATATAGATTGTCCCTGTTTTAATATTAGTATGTGCCTCATCATTAGATTTGAAAATTTCATTTGAATCCTCTAAAACAATATAATTAAAGTGCTGTTTCCTAAACATAATTGACATTAAATCTAGATAGAAAGTAAAATCTATTGGTTCATCTAATTTAAGTCTTAAGACTTCTCTAAGTATATTCGCTAGATTTCTTATATCTTCAATTGATTTAGGTCTTGCTTCATAATATTCACTACTCATCATCATCCTCCGTTAAAATCATCCTCATTAATTCATCAGAATTTTTTACTTTAGGCAACTTTCTAGATAATAATAATGCTAACTCCTTTTGTTCGTGATTTAAATTGATTAGATCAATGCTAACCTCTTCAATTGAATTATTCTCAGCATCTATAAGCTTTGTTTTTTCTTCTTCATTTAAAGTATAAACCTCGATTACTTTCATCGTTAAATCTTTAGGAATCTTTCTAATTCCATTTTCAATAGAACTCATATAAGACATTGATAACCCAACTTTTTCTGCCATATTCTGTAAATTATCACCTCTCATAAGTCTAATTTTTCTTAGTTCAATCCCAAATTTTGTAGCCATAGTTTTCCTCCCTTTCTACTTCTACAAGTTAATTATACAACGTTTACTCACTTTTGTAAAGTTTTTTCTCAAATTTGTGAAATATACAACAAAGGTTAAATTGAAAAAGATCTTTTTTATAAAAATTATAGGATGTTAAACAAGAAAAAATGTAACAATATCATTCATAAATTCAGCGGATTTAAATTAAAATCAATCAATTTTGCAATGGTTAAACCCATCACCGGAAATACTTAATCTACAAATCAGATTTGAACTCTTACTAAATTATGAATATTTAACTAAATCACCTATATTAGTTTCTACAAATATTTTAGCCTTATAAAGCGATTTGTATTGAGTTCAATCTCTTGTTATGGAATTAATTTTATAAAGTTCAATCGCCTGTTATGAGATGAAAATGTTTAAAATATATTCATTATTGTCACTTTAAATTTTCTTTGTCTTTCCATGTTGGATTCATTAAAATAACCCTAAATATGCAAAAATCGCCATTTTTAGGCGATTTTCATGTATTTTTGGTAATTTTTGGTTACCAATTCAAGATTTCTTTGGAGGCCCCGACCGGACTTGAACCGACGATGCGGCAGTTGCAGTGCCGAGCCTTACCACTTGGCTACAGGGCCTTATTTGACGCTATATCATTATAACGAGATATTGCGTTTTTGTCAATTAATTTATGAATTCTTCTGTGTTCAAGTATTGTGTTGCTGACTTTATTTTAGTAAGCCTTCATTTTTTAACTCTTTAAACAGTTTATCTATATCTAGCGGATACTTAGTCTTTTTAACAGTTTCATTAGTTATTTTGTTTTCTAAATCTAATAATGATTCATATAAATATTCATTTAATTCGTTGTTAGTTAATATTTGTTTTAACACGTATTGAAACACGAATAAATTAATATAACCATTTAATCTTCTAGTCGATACCCCTTTATACTTAGCCATAAAGAACTTAAACGATGAATGAAGACTATTTATCAGGGCTAGACAATATCCGTTTTCACTTTTTTCATGATAATCAGTTACTCTTTCATGAATAATATCATTATCATAAGAGAAACCTACATAGGCTTGATCTCCATCCGTAACTATCACCGATCCAGCTAATATTAAGGGTTTAATAAATTCGTTTAGTTTCTCTTTTGATACTCTCGCTACACCATTTATTTTAAATACCGGTCTTTTTGTGTTATCAATGAGAGTTTGGATACACACGAGTTCTCTTTGACCAACGGCTCTTACTTTTGTTTCATAAGACTTTCTTGGCATTTTATTCTTTTTAGTCCCTTTTAAATTAATCTTGATATACGTTTCATCTGAATAAATTTCTTTTGATAAAGGCGTTGTTTTATCGATAAATGATTCAATCATCATCATGATCTTTGTCCGCCATGTCCAGATGGTTGTGATAGGTAGTGATAATTTAGAGGCGATGTTTCTAATCGTTAGGCCGTCTAATGTATATTCAACCATCTCATATAGGTAATCTTTTAGTTTCTTTGTTCCGCTTAAAAAACTTTTTGTGACAGATGAAAATGATTTCCCACAGCGCTCATTTAAACAAACATATCGTTGATTTCCATCTCTTGTTTTTCCGTTCTTCTTGATTACTGATGAACTACAGTAAGGACAATTTGGCCTTTTATCGCTGTCTATTCTAAACACTTTGGACTTATCCTTGATAAACCCCGTGATGAGTTTCTTTGTCTGAGTTAGTTGTGCGACATTTAATCCCTTTAAATCATCGATAATCTCTTGGTAGGTTGAGTTCATGATATCCATCCTTATCTAATAAAATAAGACTCTTTACCTAACCAATCATGGAATCAAAATATCGCTAAACAAATTAATGTAGATGATTGGTTAGACAAAAAGTCTTATAGTTAAAAGATTTTTCATTAATTTGTTTAGCACTTCTATTTTATCATTTTTATTGTTTTACGGCAACACTTTACTTGAACACAGAAATGAATTCAAATTTGTTGAAGTAGAATACTTCAGGAACAAAGAAGGTTTGAATTG
>CAZRJV010000044.1:3762-10466 GCA_964600625.1 uncultured Acholeplasmataceae bacterium | reverse complement strand
TTAAATGCTAATTATGGGGTGCGTAAAACTAGTCAAGGGTGCGTAAAATAATTCAGGGGTGCGTGATTTTTGGTAGGGGTGCGTTGTTGTATCAAAATAGGTCAACAAACACATATTGAATGCATAGGTTTGATACATAGTTATCAAGCCTTTTTTCTTTGGCAGAAAGGGAAAAAATTCCTATCCGCCAGTTTTGATAAGATCAGTGGTAGTCAATTTTTAGGCTATTTGCTGGTCTTTTTTTTTTAGTAAACTACTTTTGAACGATTACTTAACTTTTGAACGTTTAGGGTTAGTTTTGAACGATTACTTAACTTTTGAACGATTTGAGAAGCAGTAGATAATCATAATGCGATGCAAAGCAAGTGCCTGAAGAAATATTGATTGAACTAACTTGTAAACTACTTGGACTAAAAGAGTTTGATGAAGCAACATTTAAAGAAAAGGTAAAATACATACATGCATGTGACAATAATATCCTTATATTCAAATTAACTGATGAAACAGAAAGAAAAAAACAGTGGAAGAATAAGTCTAGAAGTGAAAGCAGGACACCTGAAAAAAGAGAACTTGCTAGACTTAGAGAACTAAATAGAATAGGAGAAACTAATGGCAAAAATAACAGTAATTCCATCAACAATTAATCCTTTAACACGTTTACCAAACTGTGAACTAACTAAAAGAAGAGTAGCAGGCTATGCTCGTGTATCAACGGACTCCGATGAACAGTTTACAAGTTATGAGGCTCAAGTGGATTATTATACAAAATTTATTAAGTCAAAACCAGAATGGGGTTTTGTTGATGTTTATACTGATGAAGGAATAAGTGGAACAAATACTAAGAGACGTGAAGGCTTCAAGAAAATGATTAATGATGCTCTAAGTGGTAGAATAGATTTGATAGTAACAAAGTCAGTATCAAGATTTGCTCGAAACACTGTAGACAGTTTGGTCACAATCCGTAAATTTAAAAGTTGCGGTGTTGAGTGCTACTTTGAAAAAGAGAACATTTATACATTTGATGGTAAAGGTGAACTTCTAATAACAATAATGTCAAGCCTAGCACAAGAAGAATCTAGATCAATATCAGAAAACATTACATGGGGACAAAGAAAGAGGTTCTCTGATGGAAAAGTCCATGTTGCTTATAAGAACTTCATAGGATACAAAAAAGGTGCAAATGGCAAACTTGAAATTATTGAAGAAGAAGCAGAGATAGTAAGATTAATTTATAGTTTATTTATTAAAGGAAAAACGGCTAGTTCAATTGCAAACTATCTAACAAGAAATAATATTCAAACTCCCGCAAGAAAAGATATATGGCAAAAGTCAACAATTGACAGTATCCTCACAAATGAAAAATATAAAGGTGATGCTCTACTTCAGAAGAAGTTTACAGTTGACTTTCTAGAAAAGAAGATGAAGAAAAACCAAGGTGAAATCCCTCAGTATTATGTTGATAATAGCCATCCTGCAATTATTGATCCAGTTGAATGGGAACAAGTACAAGCTGAGTTTGCAAGACGTAAAGCACTAGGTAGAACCTACAGTTCAAAAAGTATCTTCTCATCAAAACTAGTGTGTGTTGATTGTGGTAGTTTCTACGGACAAAAAGTATGGCATTCAACAAGCAAGTACCGTAAAGTTATCTGGCACTGCAATAAGAAGTTTAAAGATAAGGAAGATAGGTGCAAAACTCCAACTCTACAAGCTGAAGAAATTCAAATGATGTTGTTGAACGCTTATAATACCTTTATGGGGAATAGGGAACTGGTAATAGAAGATTGCGAGATGATGAGAAAAGCATTATTTGACTTCAAAAAACTGGATATCGAGATAGAAAAGCAAAATGAGGAAATTGAAGCAATAGCAGAACGAGTAAGGGGTCTTGTAAAAGAAAATGCATCAACTACTCAATCTCAAGATGAGTATATTAAGAAGTATGAAAGCTTAAGTAATAAATATGAAGAAGAATATAGGAAACTAGAGAATCTACAAAAAGATAAGGAGTTAAGGATATCAAAGGATAAAGCGATGGAAGTTTTTATAATGAATTTAAATAAGCAACCACTATTAGTAGAAACATGGGACGAATCCTTATGGGCATTAATGATTGAAAAGGCGGTGGTAGGTAGGGATGGGGGCATTAAGTTTATATTTTATAACGGAACTGAGATTACTGAAAAAGCTTAAAAGCGTCGTTCTTTCTTTAAAAATAGAGCAATACATAGATTCTGCAGATATGAGAATTAAAATAAAACTATTATCTTGTAAAAATAAATTTGAATAAATGGTTAATTATGTTATAATTGGATTATATTTAAATAAGGAGGAAATTTATGCAAAGAAAAGTCATTGTAATTTTTTTGTTTGTATCATTACTTTTCTTATGTTCTTGCAGTTTGTTTCAAGATGAATCAAAAATTAAGTTTGATGAGGTCGAAAACCTATTAGAATTATCCTTTGGTGTAGATGGGACATACAATCTTATTACTGAGGATATTGACCTACCTACTTCTTTAAAAGAAGTTTCTCTAACTTGGACAAGTGATAAACTTGGATATCTTTCAAATGATGGTAAAGTAACCATTGGTGAAAATGATGTTGTAGTGAAGCTAACTGTTGAGTTAAAGTATGACGGAAAAATTAGAACTCTTAATTTCGAGGTTACTATTAAGGGTGAAGATGTTGTAATTGAAACTTATACAATTACCTTTGATAGTAAAGGTGGCTCACCAGTAGCAAGTATAACTGGAGTTTATGAATCAGTAGTCTCAAAACCAGATGATCCAACGAAAGATGGATATACCTTCTTAGGTTGGTTTGAAGATGAGTTATCAGTTGATGAATATGTTTTCAGTACAATGCCAAATAAAGATCTAACATTATATGCAAAGTGGGAAAAGGAAGTTATTCCTACTTATACAATAACCTTTGATAGTAAAGGTGGCTCACCAGTAGCAAGTATAACTGGAGTTTATGAATCAGTAGTCTCAAAACCAGATGATCCAACGAAAGATGGATATACCTTCTTAGGTTGGTTTGAAGATGAGTTATCAGTTGATGAATATGTTTTCAGTACAATGCCAAATAAAGATCTAACATTATATGCAAAGTGGGAAGAGCAAATAGATGAATCTAATGATGCAGAGTCATTCTTTAAAATATATAATGAAAGTTTATCTGCAATGGCAGCTATTTATACCTATTTTAATACAAGTACGTGGTCTCAATGGGGAGAATTTATAATGTATGTTGATCAAGGACTTAACATCACAAGTTATTCAATCAAAGAATATTATGATTCATCAGATTCTAATTATTATTATAATTTTAGTTGGATGATGGATGGATTTAATTATAAATATATTAATCAAAATGGTGTTGAGGATGCTAGTTATCATGAATCAGATGAATCAGATAATGTATCTTTACTAAACTCAATACCTAGCCCGAATTATGTAGTAATTCTTCCTTATTACATAATAAATAGTAATTATTATTTATCAGGTATTTATAGTGTAAAATATAATTCGAATGAAAAATACTATAATCTCACATATTTTTCAGAAACAGAAAATATTAATATAAATTATTACATAGATGATGGAAGAATATCACAAATAACAACTGTATTACCGTATGAAGTATCAGTTCAAATCTACTACGATTCTCAAAATTTGCCTGAACTATTTGAACTAATAGATTATGGTTTTACGCGTAATTATCGTATTCAATATATTTACCCTGATGGAATTATTGAAAAAAGTAGCCCTGTTTCAGTATTAACAAAATCAAATATATACAAACCTAACAGCAGTGCTCGTATGGATAAGAATTACATAGAAGGGCTCTATTTAGATAGTAATTTTACTCAAAAACTTAATATAGATGATAGTATTATATTAGAAGATGGTTTAATTCTCTATATTAAACTAATAAACACTGATAAATATGAATATATATTTGAACTGGATAATCCTCATCTAGGAAAACTTTTAGGTAGTGGCATGTATTTTGAAGGGGAGAGTATTAAAGTGATATTAAATTACGAAAGAATATATATAGATTATAGGTATGATTTGTATGAAATATTGAAGGAAAATATTTCAAAACATGGATTTAGCCAATATCGAGGATCTGTTGGTGAGAATGTTTCGGTCTCATTTTACGCGAAACCTAAAAATACACATATAGTAATTGTAGGAAATATCGTGATTAACTAGCATAATGTAAGTAAGTGTATGCAAGCCTTCTTTGTTGTATACAAAAAAACTATCAAAAATGACAGGTGTACGAAAAACCTTAAAAATTATTGAGGTGTACGCATTGTATGAACTGATGTCCACTTTCATTATTGAACAATTACTTTGATACAATGAATCTAATTGTATTAAAGGTTAAATAACATAAAACGGATTAAAACATGAGGCTTTCGCTTCATTTTAAAGATAATTTGGCTTCAATGAGTGATTTAGTTCACTTCATTGAAGCCTTTTTATTTTATCTATTAACACTTTTTAATTATGCCTTAACACCTTTTAATTATTCCCTAAAAAAACGCACTATTTAATTATGCCTTAACGCTAGTTAATTAAACCTTTATAAAATTATATCTCTTAATTTGAGCAGTCTCGCCCAAGAAGAAAGTAGATCCATTTCAGAGAATATTACTTGGGGACAAAGAAAGAGTTTCTCAGATGGTAAGGTGAATTTTCGATATAAAAACTTCTTAGGATATAAAAAAGGAGCAAATGGTAAACCTGAAATTATAGAAGAAGAAGCAAAGGCCGTAAGAAAGATTTATGAACTATTTATTAAAGGAAGAACTGCAAGTTGGATTGCAAAGCACCTAATGGAAAGTGGTATTAAAACACCAGGGGGAAAGGATAAGTGGCACAAGTCGACAGTTGATAGTATCCTTACTAATGAAAAGTATAAAGGTGATGCATTACTTCAAAAGACTTATACAGCCGATTATTTAGAACATAGGGTAGAAAAGAATGAGGGCCACTTACCACAGTATTATGTAGAGAACAGTCACCCTGCAATTATCGATAAAGAAGAATGGGAGATAGTTCAAGCTGAGCTAACAAGACGTGAGTCACTTGGTGCTGCTTACTCTGGGAACAGCATATTCAGCTCAAAACTAATCTGTAGTGATTGTGGTGCTTTCTACGGTAGAAAAAAATGGCATTCGACTAGCAAATACGCAAGGTTTGTATATAGATGCAATCGCAAGTATAGCAAAGACCACGATAGGTGCCAAACCCCTGTATTAGTAGATGACAAGATAAAAGATAAGTTTGTCGAAGCCTATAAGCAAGTGATGAGGGATAAGCAAAGGATAATAGAAGATGTCAATGAAGTAATCAAGTTGTTAGCAGATACTTCAGAACTTGATGCAAAGGTTATCGAGCTTCAAAACAAGATGGAAGTTATAAGTGGCTTGGTTGACAAGATGATCAAAGAAAACACCAAGACAGCTCAAGACCAAGTTGAGTTTGCTAGAATGTACGAAGAGTTATCCGCTCAGTATGAATCAGAAAAGAATGACCTAGATAAAACACTAGAGAAGAGAGCATACAAGCAATCACAGGAAATCAAGATGAAGGCTTATCTTGAGGAAATAAAAAAAGCAGATAACTATCTGCCTGAATAGTCAAATGATTTATGGATGCTGATGGTTGAAAAGGCAATTGTTAATAAAGACAAAACCATAACCTTTAAGTTCACAAGTGGAACTGAAATAACCTTATAGAATTAGGACCTTGATTCAAGGTTCTTTTTTTAAAAAAAAAATTAAAGTAAAAAAGCAAATTATGATACAATATATATATGAGAGATGCATATGCTCCGTAGTAGCACTAAGAATTCGTGTGCTCGGAATTCAAGTACCTATGGGCCGAAATAGATAGCTGTACGCAAGTTTAAGGCAATTAAACGGGTTATTCCTCTTTCCTAAACTTAAAAAGAGGTATTTTGAAATGAATTTAGCAGGGGTAAAAGTAAGATTGAAAACTAATCAAGACTGATGGCGGAGAAAATGAAAAAAGAGTTGTTTTTGCAAAAAAGAAAGGTAAATATTGTTTTTATCTGAGTATCGTTGTATAATATAGGTAATAGATTGAGAGGTTTTATTATGAATAGAATTAAAAAGACGTTTTTGTTACTAGTTGTTTTAATGAGTTTTTTATTAGTAGCATGTAACCAAAGTGTAGAGTTCACGATTTATTTTGATAGTAATGGTGGAAGTGAAGTTTCATCAATATCAACTGGTGGAAATTCTGCTGTTGTAATACCTACTAATCCTACAAAAGAAGGGTTTGAATTTGATGGTTGGTATTGGGATAATAATACTTTTAATCGTCCATTTACAGCAAATTCACTTTTAGAAGAACCAATATCAAGCAATATGACAGTATATGCAAAATGGATTTCTGAAGCTGAATATAGTATTACATATGTTTTAAACTCTGGAGCCTTATCAAGCGGAGTAAAAAATACATATAAAATAGAAGAGTTGCCATTAACTTTGCCAGTACCTATAAGAGATGGCTATGAGTTTGATGGGTGGTATACAAATGAAAATTTGGAAGGATCGCAAGTTACAAGTATTTCTTTAGGAGAAGAGGACAATAAAACATATTATGCAAAATGGATTTCTGAAGCTGAATATAGTATTACATATGTTTTAAACTCTG
>CAZRJV010000044.1:1579-3662 GCA_964600625.1 uncultured Acholeplasmataceae bacterium | reverse complement strand
AGTTACAAGTATTTCTTTAGGAGAAGAGGACAATAAAACATATTATGCAAAATGGGCAATTAACAGTTATACATTAGAATTAACTAGAAGTAACGCATTAGCAGGCAGTGTAACAGGTAGCGGAATAAAAGAATATAATAGTGAAGTAACAATCACAGCTACTACAAATCCAGGCTATACATTCATAGGCTGGTATAATGGTGAAGATTTAGTATCTTCATTAGCAACATATACATTTAATATGCCTGCAAGTGATTTGAGTTATGAAGCCAAGTGGGAAGCCAATCAAAATACTTTATCATTTGATTCAAATGGTGGAGCAGGAGAGATGAGTAGTGTTTTAGTAGAAACAAATGAAACTATAAATCTTCCGAAAAACACATTTACAAGAATTGGCTATACATTTGTTGGCTGGAGTACAAGTGAAATAGGCGAAGTAGAATATTTAGATGAAGCAAATTATACAATGGGAACTTTAGCAAGTTACACACTATATGCAAAATGGGCAAAACCTTCAACTGAAGGATTGATGTTTGAATTAAAAGAAGATAACACATATGAGGTAATAGGTTATCAAGGAATATCTACGGAAATAATTATTGAACATACATATAGAGAAAAAACTATTACAAGCATAGGTGATAAAGCTTTTTCTTACTGTAGCAGTTTATCAACCATAACAATACCAAGTAGTGTCACAAGCATAGGAACTTCTGCTTTTGCGGGCTGTAGCGGTTTAACAAGCATAGTAATCCCATCAAGTGTTACAACTATAGGAACTTCTGCTTTTTCGGGCTGTAGCAGGTTAACAAGTATAATAATCCCTGAGGGTGTCACAAGCATAGGTGATAAAGCTTTTTATGGCTGTAGCAGTTTAACAAGTATAATAATCCCAGAGGGTGTTACAAGCATAGGAGCTTATGCTTTTTATGGCTGTAGCGGTTTAACAAGCATAACAATCCCATCAAGTGTTACTAGTATTGGCTATTATGCTTTTTATGGCTGTAGCAGGTTAACAAGTATAACAATTCCATCAAGTGTCACAAGTATAGGCTATGGTGCTTTTTCTGGCTGTAGCAGTTTAACATCAATCTCATTACCATTTGTTGGAGCAAGTAGAACAGCAACAGGAACAAGTGCTTTATTTGGATATATATT
The DNA here is from genome assembly GCA_964600625.1 of uncultured Acholeplasmataceae bacterium. Taxonomy (GTDB): domain Bacteria; phylum Bacillota_I; class Bacilli_A; order Acholeplasmatales; family Acholeplasmataceae; genus DUQW01. The sequence goes on along the minus strand of CAZRJV010000044.1, from coordinate 2,504 downwards.
TGGAACTACTTCATATACAGGTGGAAGTAGTACAAAACAATATTATACATCTAGTTCATATAGCATATATTATATTCCAGCATCACTTAAAACTGTAATAATAACAGATGCGACAACATTAGGATATGGAGTTTTTTATGGCTGTAGCAGTTTAACAAGTATAATAATCCAAGAGGGTGTTACAAGTATTGGTGATAATGCTTTTTATGGCTGTAGCAGTTTAACAAATATAACAATCCCAACAAGTGTCACAAGTATAGGCTACGGTGCTTTTTATGGCTGTATCAGTTTAACAAGCATAGTAATCCCAACAAGTGTCACAAGTATAGGTGATTGGGCTTTTATGGACTGTATCAGTTTAACATCAATCTCGTTACCATTTGTTGGAGCAAGTAGAACAGCAACAGGAACAAGTGCTTTATTTGGATATATATTTGGAACTACTTCTTATATTCCAACATCACTTAAAACTGTAATAATAACAGATGCGACAACAATAGGATATGGAGCTTTTTCTGGCTGTAGCGGTTTAACAAGTATAATAATCCAAGAGGGTGTTACAAGTATAGGTGATTATGCTTTTTCTGGCTGTAGCAGTTTAACAAGCATAACAATACCAAATAGTGTTACAAGCATAGGTTGTGAAGCTTTTGGTGGCTGTAGCAGGTTGACAAGCATAACAATACCAAATAGTGTTACTAGTATTGACAATTATGCTTTTTCTGGCTGTAGCAGTTTAACAAGCATAACAATCCCATCAAGTGTCACAAGTATAGGCAATGGTACTTTTGATGGCTGTAGCAGTTTAACAAGTATAACAATTCCATCAAGTGTTACAAGCATAGGTGAACGTGCTTTTTCTGGCTGTAGCAGTTTAACATCAATCTCGTTACCATTTGTTGGAGCAAGTAGAACAGCAACAGGA
>CAZRJV010000044.1:0-1479 GCA_964600625.1 uncultured Acholeplasmataceae bacterium | reverse complement strand
TTGGAGCAAGTAGAACAGCAACAGGAACAAGTGCTTTATTTGGATATATATTTGGGGATACGCCATATACAGGTGGAAATAGTACAAACCAATATTATGCATCTAGTATATATAGTTGTAGTACATATTATATTCCAACATCACTTAAAACTGTAATAATAACAGATGCTACAAAAATAGGATATGGAGCTTTTTATAGCTGTAGCAGGTTGACAAGTATAATAATCCCAGAGGGTGTCACAAGCATAGGTGATAAAGCTTTTTATGGCTGTAGCAGTTTAACAATTTATGCTGAAGCAAGTAGCAAGCCAGCAGGTTGGCATAGCAATTGGAATCCTTCTAATAGACCCGTAGTTTGGGGATATACAGGTGAATAATTAATACAAATTTTTATGCAAAAAAACGGCAACGTCGGTTCAATGTCTTTTGTATAAAAAGTAAATTTTAAATGCTAGCCTAGGCTAGCATTTAATTATTCTTGTTTAAGGAGCAAAATTTGAAATATAATGTACTGATTGGTAAACAGGGGTGTGTAATTGTATTAAAATAGGTCAACAAACACATCTGACTAGAATAGGCTGATTCAATAATCAAACTTTTTTTGCTTTAATAAGAGCTTCTTTATACATTGATGAAGAAGGCTTTGATATAAAAATAACAGGCTTTAGAGGCTGAATGCTTTCTCAATGCCTAACCTTTTAACGATTATCTAACTATTTACACGATTTACTTATTAAGCATTGTGACTTTGTTTTAATTTTGTTATAATGTCACAAAAAAGCTACGATATTTAGGGGAAATACAGTATGATTTGGTTCTTTGGTCTTATAGTGATAATTCAAATAGTTTTATGGATTTATTTTATAGTAAAAAAGAAATATGCTGTCTTAATTACTTCCGGATTAGTAGGTGTTTTTAGTATTTGGTCATATGTTGATGCGTATATTAAATACATTTACAATAACCCTTGTGAAGGAATAGATGGTTGCATGAATGAGACAGGTATGATATTTGTTCTTTTAACTATGCTCATGTTACTGTCAACATTTGTTTCATTGATTGTTTTTATAATGGATCGTTACAATATAAATAACAATCACAAACACCAATAAAATAAAGCTTATTTATTATCTAATGCATAGCAAGTTAGACTATCATAAAATAGATGACTGAAAGCACGTGTTAATTTTCTATAAGTAGATATACTATATTTGTTCATTCATTTTAAGGTTTCTGTAATTGTATCAAAATAGGTCAACAAACACACATTTAAAATAGGGGTGCGTAAAACTAGTCAAGGGTGCGTAATTTTATCTAGGGGTGCGTAAAATTACCTCAAGGGTGCGTGATTTTTGCTAGGGGTGCGTTGTTGTATCAAAATAGGTCAACAAACACATATTGAATGCGTAGATTTGATATTTTTTCATACCTTTTTTATATACAAAAAAAGAATAATTTAATTTAAACTAAGTATTAATT
>CAZRJV010000043.1:0-10494 GCA_964600625.1 uncultured Acholeplasmataceae bacterium | reverse complement strand
ACTCCATAATAAATACTCCGATTTTCGATTAAATAAGTGGTTACGGGCGATAATTCGCTCGTAACCGCTCTTATATTAAAATATTATTAGATTTTTCTTATACTATTATGATATAATAGTCTTTGAATAATCTAGGAGGAGTACTTTAATGGAACAAACAAAAGAAATCAGTCGAACTAAGAGAATAGTACAAATTGTCTTAACGGTACTATATTATATTTTTATAGTAGTTTTATTGTCATTTTCAATCATTACGATTGCATCAAAGGATGAAGGAAAGATTCCCAATCTATTTGGTAGAGGTTATTTATCAATCGTTTCTGATTCAATGACCGGAGACAATGAAGATTCTTTTAATGAGGGTGATTTAATTTATGTGAGAATTCTTAACGACAAAAGACGTGAAGAATTAAAAGTGGGAGATGTCGTTACTTTTTATGACTACGCACTTCGAGCATTCAATACTCACCGGATTGTTGAAATCAACGAAACATCTGTTGGAAAAAGCGTTGTTACTCAAGGCGATAAAGCCGGAGCCCCAAGGGACGCAGCACGTCCTATTGAAGACATTTTAGCGGTATATTCCGGTAAAAGAGAAGGTGGCGGCTTACTTATGTTTCTTAATACTAGGCTTGGATTTGGATTATTAATTGTTCTGCCGGTGTTTATACTATTTGTAGTACAAGGCGTTAGAATTTATTTATTATATAAAAATAATAAAGGTGAACAAGTAGCTATTGATTTAGAAGCTGAAAAGGAAAAAATTAGAGCGCAAATATTGCAAGAACTAGCTGAAGAAGAAAAGAAAAAAGACGACTCAGATAAATAAGTTATCAACTCCCTTTGATTAAAAGATCGAGGGTTTATAAATGGTAGAATTTGTAAGATACTATATAGATTTTTTAAGAAACTTGCTTGATAATATTGTCAAGTTTTTTAGAAATATATTTGCGATTATCGCTGATATTTTTTATCACGATCTTGCAGGCTATATACAAAAACTAGTAGAATTTAGTGAGAATTTTAATGTTTTAGACTGGATTGCGGCGATCGTGATTATTGCTCTTAATATCGCGTTTATCGTCTTTTTAGTTATTAGATTAGGATTGTTACTAAGAAAATATATTAAATTTAATCGTTCTGAAATCACGAAAGAAAAACTGATGTCTGAAATCACCGTATTAAGCCAAAAAATAGTTGACTTAACCGATGAGAAAAATCAAATCTTAGCGTTAAAAATGGAAACTATTGGTTTAACTACTAATGTTGGAAAAACTCCACTTGGTAAAAAAACAGATAAGGCGTTGCCGCCTTCAAGATTTACTAAGCTAATTGAAGTTGACCAAACATATAATGAAACAGTTCATTCAGTTATTATGCAAGAAAAAGACTTGCTCTCTTTAAATGAATTAGTTGAACAATTCATTGGGTTTGCTGCTTCACAATTAAACTTATATTATGAGTTTAAAGTGATAGCTGCTTTTTTTGCTGGCATGGCAACTTCAAAGATAATTATTCTTGAAGGTATTTCCGGAACCGGTAAAACTTCACTACCATATGCGATGGGTCGTTTCTTTAACAACCCAGCGGATATTATCTCAGTTCAGCCGTCTTGGCGTGATCGCTCTGAGATGATGGGTTATCTAAATGAGTTTACTAAAAAGTTTAACGAATCTGATTTCTTAAAATCGTTATATGAAGTAACATATCGCGATGACTTAACGTTTATTGTTTTAGATGAGCTTAACCTAGCAAGAATCGAGTATTATTTTGCTGAGTTTTTATCATTATTAGAAATGCCTAATCGTTCTGATTGGCAAATTGAAATTGTACCGTCAGCCGATGCTGGTGATCCTAAGAATTTAGTTAATGGTAAATTATTAGTTTCCCAGAACTTATGGTTTGTAGGTACCGCCAATAAAGATGACTCAACATTTACAATTACTGATAAAGTTTATGACCGGGCTTCAATTATTGAAATGAATGCTAGAATCGATAAAATCGATGCTCCTTATACCGAGTCGGTTGTAATGAGTTATGATTACTTAAACAACTTATTTGAGACTGCTAAGAAAGAAAACATCTTATCGATTAAAGCATTAAACAATTTAGATAAACTAGATGAATTTATCACTTCACGTTTTAAAATTACCTTTGGTAACCGTATTTTAAAACAAATCCGTGATTTCATTCCAGTTTATGTTGGTTGTGGTGGCGATGAAGTAGACGGCTTAGACTATATGATAGCTAGAAAGATATTAAGAAAATTTGAAAGTTTAAATTTACCATTTTTAGTTGAAGAGATTAAGGAATTAATCGCTTTAATGCAAAAAATGTTTGGTAGAAATAAATTTAATGAATCAATTGAATATCTTGAGTCATTATTAAGACAAATCTAGAACAATGAAGAAAAAACAACTTAAAATTAACGATAAATTAACACTCTTTTATGAGGAGTATAAAACTAATAATCAAGAACTATTTGAAAATGATGAGTTTGCTAAAAAAATGTATCAAGCGATTCAAGCAGGAGATAAAGAAGTTTATCAAAAAAATATTGCTGAAACCAAGATTTTTGATGAAAGTTGGATTGAAACGCTTGAATCATATTTTCCGTCATTAGATCAAATAGTTAGAAATCCCAAATCAACTATTAAGTATGAAAATGAAATTGTCCCGATTGAAAAAGCTAAGAAAACAGATTCTTTATCAATTAGACATTTATCAGCTAATACTCATTTAATTAAAGAAGTTGATGGGGATCAAATTAGACCTAAAAAGATTCTAACTACTTATTCGGATATTGATTATGCTACTTACGAAAATAGAATGGTGGCATCATTAATTCAACGACTATTTTATTTTGTTAGATCACGCTATGAAGTGATAAAAGAGTTTGGTGATTCATTTCAACAAAAAGCACTATATTTTAAAGCTGACTTTCCTTTTAATAAGGGTGAGCTTTCTTTTGACTTGAAGTTAAATGTTAAAGAAGAATTAGATAACCAAGAAATTAATGATTATAACAAACGATTATTAAATCGGGTGGAAAGATTAGAAAAGCTTGTTTCTGGTTTTATGGGTTCTAATTTTATGAAAGACTTAAAAAATGCTCCTAGAGTTAGAACACCGATTATGAAAACAATCGTAATTCAAAAAAACGTTCATTATAAAAATTGTTATATGTTATGGTTATTTCTAGACCGTTATAATACTTTAGCTTATGAAACGGAAATTCAAGAAAAAGATATGAAGTTAGATAAAGACTATTTAAATAGTGTTTATCAGGATGTGATTATTAACTTAACTTCAATTTTATATCATCAAGAAAAAAGAAAACTAGAATATAACCAATTTGATAAGATTAAGCGTAAAAAAGCGCTTAAAGTTATTAAAGACTTAGAAATCGATCCGTTATTAGAAGAAGAGTTTGAAATTGAAGATAATAATATTAATCAATATTACTTAGAACAAAGTAAAAAACTATTCCGTCAATCACTTGAATACCATGAAGCAACTTCATCAACTTATGAAGTAGCATTAAAGCGAGCTTTAAGGGAAACGATTGAGTTTAGTAATCAACTATATCACGATTTCTTTGAATTTGAAAAAGAAGATGATATCTTTAAACGCTTAATTACACAGATGAATCCAAAAGACGAATTAGAACAAATTCGTAAGATGTCACAAATCGCAAAAGCGATTCGTGAAGTCAAAGAAGTTGATTATCGCCGTATTGTAGCGATGGAGCGGAGATTACTAACTAGAATCGGCGAACTAGATAAAGTGTTGCTAAAGAGTGCTGAGCGTGGATTAGAATCTTTAATTGTAATGCAAAAGATGGAGTCGCAATTAACTAGTGAACAAGAAAGAAGCGCTTTTGAAGCGGAAAACTTAAAACAAGAACTTGAAATAACAAAAACTTATCAACAAGAACTTGATGAATTAAGAAAAAACATTAATCAAAATTTTAGAGCTATTGAAAGAGAATATAGGAAAAAAGAAGCTGATGCAGTTAGAGAAGTAAAAGCTGAATTCAGACAACTTCATCGTTTAGCAATTAACAATGAAAAAGCTAGACACTTAACGGTATTAAACGAATTAGAAGTTAATAAAGAACAAACGATTAATCAAATGCAAGAAGACTTTATTTTAATGCAAGAAGATTTAATTAAAGACTATCAAGAAAAATTGCGCCTTGAAGGCATTTCAGTCAATGATGATTTCCAAGCGGAATTAAAAGAACTGCGAAGAATTCAAGCTGGAGAAGTTAGCATATCTGAAGATGAACATCGAAAAGATATCTATCAAGTATCACTAGAACTTGGCGCAAAACGTCAAGACTTAATCAAAGAATTAGAGGAGTACTCTGACTTAATGCGTCAAAAATATCAAGTACAAAGTAAAAATCCGGTTAGAAGGAAAGTTCAAAGACAACGAATTAAGAGTTTATACGATTAAAAGTAGGGGAAAACAATGAAGAAAATAAAAAAGATAATTAAAGATGTTGGTTTAATTATAAGTGTAGTATTTTTTATTCTCGCCATTGTTTTAGTCTTGTTATCAAGTGTTGCTAAGAAAAACAATAAACTATTTTCGGTTTTCGGATATAGTTACTCAGTAGTAGCTACCCCGTCGATGAAACCGGATATTAATGTTGGCGAAATAGTTATTATTAAAAAACTTAACTATGACAAATATTTAGAAACTGCAAAAGAACAAAGTGATGTCTTAGTTTATTTTTCTAAACAACACCAAATCTTTATCGTTCATCAATTATATGAAGTTAGTGATAGTGGTTTAATTTTAAAAGGAACTAATAACCCTTCGCCAGACCAAGAATTAGTTACTGAAGATAATTTTCATGGAATCGTTATCAATCACGGGGGACAATGGTTAGGTAATTTCTTATTAGGGTCAAAATCGTTAATGTTTTTAGTTTTTGTATCATTTCTAGTTTTTGTAATTATTTCTGAAAGCGTATCGCTATTTTTAAAAAAGGAAAACGCGACAAAACCCAAACTTGATGCTAAAACGAGAAAAAAACTAGAAGAAGAAGTCCGCCAAGAATTAAAAGAGGAACCAAAAAATGTTTAAAAAATCAATGTCATTGATATTTTTAATAACAACTTTTTTACTATTAATTGGCACGGTCTACGCCTGGTTTACCATTGGTGATCATACTAGTGTCGATTTTATAGAATTTAAGGTTAAAGATTCGAAAGTAGAATCTTTTTTGTATATTCAAAAAAATGATGACCAAGAACAAATAGTTCGTGATAAAGAAGATATTACTAACATTTTAAACTTAGGAATTCCGGAAGATTTATATCGTTTTAGATTAAGACTAAAAAATAATTCGGATATTAATAAACATGTTTCGGTAATGTTTCATAATGTTTCAAGTCACGCCCAAGTAAGTGAGGTTGACTTAAGGGATGCTTATATTATATTTGAAGCAAAGATAATGTTTGGTTCAAAAGAAGTAATTCTTACTCCTAATTCACTTAATCCCGCTTTTGGTTATGAAGAACAACCGTTAAAGGTTAATCGGTTTAGTAATTTTTTAGATGAAGATAATAATTTAGTTTTGTTATCTAATGAAGTCTTAGCGGCTAATAGTACAGTTGATATTATTTTTAATGTTGATTTTGATTTTGGGATTTCTAATAGCGCTTATGTCGGCTATTTAGAAATCCAACAGTTATTTATTGAAATAAAAGAGATTGTATAATCATGAAAAGAAAAGCGATTTTATACATTTTACAAGCCGTCTTATTAATGACAACTGCGGTCGTAGTTGTTTTTGCTTGGTTAGTTGATAGTAAAACAACCGATCAAATCATTTTAAGATCTGGTAAAGTTGAATATATTTTAGCAGGCGATACTGCTAAGGGCTTAGTTGTTCCTGGACAAAATTTGATTACTACTAAGTATACAATAACCAATAACTCAACAGTAGATAGCCAATTAAGAATTAAATTAACTATTAAACTTGGCGATGACGAATTAGCCCTAGATGATGAAAAAATATTTACAACTATCGGCTTAGGTAGCGACTTTACTTTAAGAGAAGATAAATTTTATTATTATCAAGACGTAGAAGGCGTATTATTAACAACTTATAAAACACCGATTAATATTATCGAGACATTAATTTTAGATGGTGTATATGTTCAAAACGAGTATTCCGGTCAAACTGTAAAACTAATTATTACTATTCAAGCTAAGCAAGCTGATTTTGTTGATTGGCAAACTTTAATTGACGAAGAAATAAATTTCCAGACTGGAAATTGATATATTCAAAAATATTATTCTAGATATTTTTGAATATATATGAGAGGTATTAAATGAGAAAACACATTAACAAACCATTAATACTAGCAATATTTGGCGTTGTTTTAACAGGGGCGGCCTTGTTTACAACTATTTTTGCGTGGTTTGCTTTTGTTAAAACTGATCAGTCGATTATTTTTACAACTGGGAAAGTAGAAGTTTTAGCGGATCTTTATCAAGCTAATGATTTAGACTTTGATGGCATCTTTGATGAAAGTGATTATGAATTAAAAACTGGACCAATAACGATTAATAATGTCGTGTCTGGTCAAAGATATAGTTTTAAGTTAGTTATTAAAAACGTCGGGACAATTCCCGGCAAATTAACAGTAACGCTAAGTCATACTGGGGTTGAAACGTTAAACAAAGCCTATACCCTACACTATAGTAACTTAGATGAAACTAATTATAGCCATACTGAAACTTCGTTTCCAGAAGGCGAGTTTGTGGTTGCTGAAATGGCTTCATTAACAAATATTTCAAATGAAAATGAAACAGTGTTATTATTTCAAATATTTGTTAATAAAAATTTGACTAATGCTCAACATAGTCAACCGTTTATTATTTCAAAGATTACAATTGATTTAGAACAAATTCCTCGTAATCCTTAATAGGTGAAACTAATGAAAAAAAGATATTACCTCTACATTTTAATCACTGTTATGATGATCGCTTTAGGTGCTACTTTAATTAGCGCTTATTTAACTGATCAAAAAGATGTTGACAAAGAAGTTGTTATTGGTAAAGTTGGCGTTTCTAAAATTGAGGTCTATTATTTAGTTGATAGTGATAATACCGAATATCCTGAAGTAATAGCCTATAATCGTAATAAAAACGGGGTCTATGATATTAATATTATTGACCGCAACTCTCTTGATTATATTACTAATTTAAGAGTTGATATTTATGTTGATAGTAATGTTGATTCTTACTTAAGGGTTAAAATAAATGACCAAATTATTAGAAAAACAACTAACTATCAAGGGGTTGTTACGGAAACTGCCCTTCGGCATAACCCAATTACTTTTTATCCAGAGAGTAGTTGGCATGTGGAAAATGATCCCCTTGATGTTAGAAATACTTATTATTACTACCCAGAAAGAATTAAACAAACTACTAATGAACCACTAAAAATTAGCTTTATTATTCCGTATCCGGAAAACCAAGATTTTAGTGCTTATGGTGAAGGACACATTTTACAGTTAGGTATTAAGTATGAAATCGTACAAGCCGATTTTGAAGGACCACTTAAAAATTGGAACCTATCAACACCACCTTGGGGAGGTGCCTGGTAATGAACAAAATTAAACGAATTAATTCAATATTATTAGGACTATTGTTAGTTGTTTTAGCCTTAGTTCTAAGTTATAGTTCTTTTAGAATTAATGTTAAATCTATGGCATATGATCGTAGCGTATCATTAGCACCTGAACATAATTTTCAAGAAATCGTTAATCCTTTTGGTGAAAGTGTTAACTATATTAGTTATACTGAGTTTAGAGCTAATATCGCAACCACATCAGCCACCGCCGAATCAATTGAAAGTAATACGGTTGGTAAAGGAATTAAAATTAGAATTGATTCAGCGGCAGAACTACACAACTTCTCAGTCGATGTTAGTCCTTTTGAAGAAGAAAACTATTTGCATGCTAAAACATTAATGAAATTAGATTATGTTTTAGGTAATGATATTAATTATTTAGAAGTAACTGGAAATCGTTTTATTCCGATTGGCTATCACTATACAATCGATGGTGTTGAATACTCTAGTCAGTTTAGCGGCACATTTGATGGTCAAGGATTTGAAATTAATAATCTTTATTTAGCCGATTATGACGAACTAATTACGATTACTGAAGAAGCTGATATTGCAACGACACCTTATTATGCGATGTTTTCATTTAGTAGCGGTAAGATTAAAAACTTTGGGTTAGTTGACCCTCACTATGAATTGCGAATTGCCCATGAAAACATCACTAAAGCAGCTCATATCGTTGGTGAAAATACCGGCTTAGTTGAAAATGTCTATGTCATTTACAACCAAGCTAATACTGGTATTAATATGCGGACAGTAACCGGTCAAACACAAGCGGTCTATGAAGCGGCTGGTCTTGTCTATTATAATAAAGGCGAAGGCCGTGTTGACTCATCTTATTATGCCGGTGATGTCGTAATTAATCCGCAACGATTAATTAATTTTGAAGTGCAACCAGGCGTTTTTAAAAATGAAAACATGACTGGTGTTTTAAATATTATCTATGACCAAACGAGATATTTATTAAGTGTTACGAGCGGTGGACAAACATTTGATGTAACACCGGTCGATATTTTTATTCACGAAGGAAAATCAAGTTCGGCCTTAAAAGAAAATGGTTTTAGTGGAACAGGAAACTGGTTTTATTATCCTGCTTACCGCTATCCTGCTTTATTTGGACTTAGAGAAAATAATGATTACTATGAAATTAATAATGAAATTGAATTTATTTATTTTAATAAATTATTAAGATTAAACTATCTTAATGAAGACGATGTTAACTACCGCTACGCTAACTATAAGTTGGTTAATGATATTGACTTAAGAATGCTAGCTCCCAAAGCTTATGTGACGCCGTCACGCAGCTTTGAAGGAAAAATAAACGGTAACGATAAAACAATCGGTTATGTTAATATCAACGAAGGAATTAGTCTTAACCAAGAGTATTTTGCTGGTCTGTTTAGTGTTTTTTCTGGCGAATTGGCTAATCTTACACTCCTTGAGACAAATATCAATTTAACTACGGCAGAAGCACCAAATATGAATTATCATATCGGTTTATTTGCCGGTACGCTTGATCAAGCAACTATTGATGGCTTATATATCCAAGGTAATATTAATTTAGGCGAAAAAATACCGGCTAAATTAGCGGTTGGTTTACTAGCCGGTAATGCTAGTGGTACGATTAAAAATGTCTATATTAATGGTGATATCAATAGTCATATTATCTATGAACAAAATAACGTCACAAATATTGATTACTATATTGGCGGTATTATTGGTCAAACAAGTAGTTTACAATTAAACTTAAACAATGTATTACACATTGGTGATATCAAATCACCAACTTCAAGTTTAATTGGAAACTTCAATGAAACTCTAAAAATCATCGTTGGTGGTGTGATTGGTAATGTTAATAACACTTTAATTAAACATAACTTTAAACAAGTCACCCATGTTGGTAAAATCGAAATTGAAAATATTTCAGCAACTAATTCATCGTATTACGCTGCTGGCGTAGTTGGAAATAGTGAAGGAAGTAATTATACTAGATCGGATAATAACCGTGATTGGACGCATAGAGGAACGATTTATAATAAGGTTGTTTCAGTTAATATAACGACAAAAACTGTTTCGATTGCCGGTGTGGTTAATGCTAACCACAGCGGACAAAACGAGTTTTTAGGACTTTATAATTACGACTTACTAATTGATGAGGTTCAACTTGGGTTTATCGATTTAGAAAAAAATACTAGTTTATCTTACGCTTCACTAGTTAATTCAAGAAGTACTCAAGGCATTATCTTATCGCAATCTAAAAATGATGCGGCAGTATTATTTGATTATACCTATTCATATAGTGGAGTTGTTATTTCAAGTGGACAGTCATTACTTCGTTTCGTTGAAAATAGTGGCGACATCACATATGATAGTTTTACATATATGAGTTCATTTAATGTTAATGGTATTACAGCTAACGGTAATACTGACTTTCTAAATGTTATTAATAGTGGCGCGATAGTTTTAAAAGGTTTAACTAATGGACTCGCTTCAACAAGTAACACTTATGATATTCAAATTGCCGGTATTACCAATACCTTAAATAGCCAAAGATATCTTAAAAACTCTTATAATGAAGGAAACATTATAACTGCTGATATTAATTTAGAACATGGTAACTTATATATTGGTGGTTTAGTAGTTAGAAATTTATCAGGAGATCTTCATAATCAAGATGGACAATTAAATCCAAAAGCGACAGCCGGGATTATTAACAGTCTTAACTATGGTAATATTAGTTCAACATTAAATGAAAGTATATATGCATTAGACGGAACCGGCAACACTTTTGTTGGTGGTTTAGTTATGGCTAATAACGGGTCAGTTCAAGACTCAGTTAACCA
>CAZRJV010000042.1:0-11326 GCA_964600625.1 uncultured Acholeplasmataceae bacterium | reverse complement strand
TATGATAAAATTATTTTTTCAATGTCATTTTTTGAATGTATTTCTAAATTTGTTATAAGTATAAACGGATCTTGGTTGTATGAGAAGTACGAAAATATTACGTTATAATACCTTTTATCATTACTTACTTTTATTTTTTTATGACTTACTTTAGCTTCAACATTTTCTCCGCCAATTTTTAGTGTAAATGAATACTTTCCTTTTGTTTTATTAGCTAAATTGTACGGCAAATATGCTTTATTCTTATAATATAGATGTCTTGTGTTTTTAAGCCTAATGATAAAAAAGCGCTTATTTAAGCCAATGAACTTAAATAACTTGCCATCGTCGTATCCTCGGTCAAACACTAATATAAGATTATGGTTTTTGAAGTGCGTGAAAATCTCTATTAATATTTTGTTTAAAACCGTATTAACTGACTTATAATACTTTTCTCTTGTCGAGTGAATCACACTTTTAATAACGACCGGATGTTTATGTTCTTTTGTTTCAGCTACTACCACTGTATTAATATATCCTTTTTCCTATTCTTTTTTAATTGATGAACCGTCTCGAACACTTCCGAGAGCTTCAAAGTGTATTCCGTACGGTTTTATAATATCAGTATCATCTACAAATAGTGTTATTGAATTATTTTCCTTTGGAAATAGGTTAGCGAGATTAGTAATTTTGATATTATCAAAAAAATATTTTGAGATATTTGTGTTTAATCTGTTTATGGTTTGTATTAGATTCTTGTCTTCATTTAATTCTCGCGATATATCTGATATTAATAAAGACTTTGATCTTAAGATTCCATAAATCATATCGAGATAAAAATCTCGTTGCGGCTTTGGCATAGTAGAAAAAAGATTATTAATTAAAGATTGTAATTTTCTTTCTAATATTTGGTTTAAAGTTGAAAAATTATCCATCATATCCCCCACTTTATTTTTACTATTCATGTTTTTTGGCTTCAGTTTAAATATAGCAGTAAAAGTGGTGAAAATCAGTGAAAATGGGGGTATTTTTACTAAAAATGGTATGAAAATGATTGTTTCTAAATACTGTTAAGAAAAAAACGGTAAACTCATGATTTTAACTTATTGACTTTTAGAATAAAATAAACTAAAATTAATTATGGAACCGGTTTCATTTCGGAGGTTGCTTATATTTTTTTAAGCATTTTAGGAAACCGATTTCTCAAATAAGGAGGAGTTATTATGAGGAAGATTTTTATCTTGTTTTCATGTCTTTTATTAGCGCTTGGAGTTGGTAGTTTGTTTAGTAAAAATGTTAAAGCAGAATGAACAACACCAAATTATGTATTTTCAACTGAAAGAAACGTAATATTAGTTGACGTTAACGAGGAGATTGCATTTGAATCAATTACACTAAACTACAGAGACAATAATATTAATGGGACAAATCTTGTTTATGCAGCACCTTCTGAAAATTTAGAAGTAGGTGCGACATACTTAAAACCTACTACCAAGGGAGTTCACCGTTTCTTATTACAATATGGAGCACTTAATATGTATGCTTATGTAATTGCAAAAGATTCCACTGAAGAATCATTTAATTTATACGAGCATAACTTCGATGATGTTAGTAATGGACAACTTCCAGAAGGTTTTGAAGTAATTAGTGGTAATCCAAGAGTGGATAACGGAAAACTAATTGTTAATGCTGGTTCGATGGTGATGTTACCAGAATACTTAAAAGGGTTATCTAATTATATTATTGAAACTGATTTTACGATTAAAGAAGCCAATGAAGGAACTAGATGGGCATCAGTAATATTTAGATACTCGACCAACAATTACTTTCAAATGGCGATTAGACAAGGAGCATCAAAGGCAAATGGTGTTGAATTTGCCAAGATGATCAATGGAACTTGGAATGTTCCAAGTACAATTGGTTATAAAGAAGATATTGATCCAAATAAAACATATCGTCTAAAAATAGAAGTATTTCAAGGATTAGTTAAAGAGTATATTGATGATGAGTTATTAATCGAATACAATCAAGCTTGGGACTATCAACATGGTTCAATCGGTTTTCAAGCTAACGGAGCGATTGCTGAATATGATAATGTGAAGGTGACTATGCCAAAAGAATATAACGTAAAACCTAAAATTCAATTACCTAGTATTGCTGAGGTGTATAATCCAGTCACTAAAATTGTTAATGCACCAACAATTTTAACTAGACTTAATTCAAAAGAAGAAATTTCAAGCTATATTGGTAATAAAAGACCAGCAACACTAATTTTAAAGATGAATCAAGACTTAGAAATACTTGATAAAAATAATGTTAAAATTGATACACTTGAAGAAATACTAAAATTATTAAAAGGTCAAATTATTCCTGCACTTGAAACAGAAGATGTCAAAGTCGCTAAATTGTTTGCTAAAGAGTTAATGGAATACTCAATTATGGACTTAGCGATTATTTCAAGTAATCAAGAAGTTATTACTGAAGCTAGAAAAATTAACCAAATGGTACGTGGTATTTTAAAAATTGACGAAATACCAGAAGTGGTACACGATATTAGAGTTAGAGTTAATAAAGCTCAAGCAAACGCAGTTTTACTTCCAGCAAGTAAAATAAATAAAGAATTAGTTCACTATTTACAACATAGAATTGTAAGTGTCTTTAGTGAAACAACTAATTTAATTGAGCGAGAAATGGCACTGCTTAGCGGGGTTAATGGAATATTAACTGATGAACCGCTTGAGTTGATCACTCGATATGAAGAATTTGTAAATATTACTCATATTCGTGAAGTGTTCTTTATTGCTCACCGCGGATTACATAACGGTTACACTGGATCAGTTGGTCCAGAAAACTCACTAGAAGTAGCAGAGCATACATTAGAAGCTGGAGTTAAAATCTTAGAAACTGACGTTCATTTAACTAAAGATGGAGAGTTAGTTGTTATGCATGATAATACAACTAACCGGACTGCCGATATTGGACTAGTTGTTAAAGATACAGATCTACACTATTTAACATCTCTAACTTTAAAAGATATTTCAAACACGGGTAAAACATTTAAAATACCATCTCTAAATCAATATTTAGATGCATTTAAAGGAAAAGATGTCGTCTTATTTATTGAAGTTAAGCCAACTGATGAACAACTATTAATTAAATTACATGAAACATTAGAAGAAAAACAAATGTTTGATCAAGTTGTTCTAATTATGTTTGGAGCTCAAAATGCTGTCTATCAACAAACTGTTAGTCCAGGAATGAGTAATGGTCACTTAGTTGGCGGTATGATTACAGCTGATGTTCAGCAAACAGTTAAAAATGTATTATTAGATGTTATTCCTATTAAGACAACCTTTAACCCTAATTATCCAGGTTTAAATGATGAAATAGTTAAAGGGTTATCACACCGCGGGGTTACAACATGGCCATGGACAGTTGATGGCCTAAGTGATATGAAACATCTTTATGAAGTTGGAGTTGGTGGTATCACAACCAACAATTACGACTTAATTAAAGATAGTTTACTAAACTTAGAATATCAAAGAACTAATTTCAAGTTTTCACTTGAAACTAAACAAAAAGTTTCTATTAGCGGGAAACTAATGGCTCATGACAATGCATCTTATAATTTTAAAGGCGAATTAATTTTAATTGATGACGGTGGAACCGACATTAAGTTAAATCAAAACAGTGAAATTATTGATGCTGAAAAAGGTGGAACAGCTTACTTTTATAGTGTTGCGAAAGTAGAATTTCCAGATGGAACTATTTATGATGTCACTTCACCAATGTTAACAGTTGATGTATCAGAAAAAATTTATAATGTTAAATTTTTAGATGATAATAATGCCACCTTATATGAAGACCAAAAAGTTAGTAGTGGATCAAAAGTAGTGAAACCAAAAGATCCACAAAAAAAAGACTTTAAATTTGATGGTTGGAAAATTGAAAATACAAATGATTTATTTGACTTTGATACTGTATTAGATAAAGACGCGATTTATGAAATTAAATTTAGAGCTAAAGCAGATGAGGCAAGAAGCATGCAATTTAACCTTGAAGGTGGTGGTATGCCGAACTTTGTTCAATACTTCCAACTTACAAATGAATGGGCGGAATATGTTATTAAATATCAACATACACACGATACTCGTGAGAATGTAAAATTTGCGTTTTTCCTAAGACAAATGTTAGGTAGTAGCGTTAACACCAAAGTCTATTTAGATGATGTCGAAATTCAAACTATTGAAACTTATGAAGATGATATCAAACCTTTTGTGTTTGCACCAGAAGTTTTAATTGTTAAACAAGGTAGTGTATTAGATCTTAAAAAAGGTATTGTTGCTTGGGATAACCATGATGGTTTCTTAAATAGCGAAGACATTATAGTTAATGGAACTGTAGATACATCAACCATTGGTGATTACCCAATTGGTTTTACAATTAAAGATGCCGCTTATAATGAATCAGTAGAAGTATTTACAATGGTTAAAGTTGTAGCAGAAGCGGATTTTAAAGGTAAACCAGTTGAATTAATTAACGGAGATTTCTCTGTTGCACAATCGGATCCAATACCACAACCTGCTGAAACTGGATGGGATTGACATGGAAATGGTACTTTTACAGTAGATATTCCAGGAGAAACAGATGGCAAAGCGACAATTAATGTTACTGACCCTGGCATTGTTCCACACGGAGTTCAATTCTATCAACAAAATAAATATATCGAAGCTAATGGTATTTATAAATTTAAATTCTCAATGAAGGCACAAACAGCAACTAATATTAGATTAAGTTTAGAAGCTGGAACTAATTTAAGAGATTTTAAAATCGTTCCAATTACTACTACTATGGAAACATATGAATTTTATATGACTCCAGTAGGCGGCGCATTTGCTAATGGAAAGATTGCATTCTTCTTAGGTAAAGTTGACGATGCTAGTGTTGCTAATATCTTTGAAATTGATGATGTTTCATTTGAATTAGTCGGATATACAGAACCAGTCGGTAAAACTCAATTTTTCGGTACTGGTAATAAAGAAATCGTTGTTGGAACTGCTTTTGATAAACTAGCAGGAGTGACAATTTATGATTACTTTGACGCATCATTAAAACCAGCTGATATTACAATTGAGGGAGAAGTAGATGTTAATACAGCAGGAACATATACACTTACATATAAAATAACTAATGTATGGGGTGTGGAATCTACAGTTACAAGGGTAATAACAGTTAAAGCAGAATAATTAAAATTAGACAAAAAGAGGCAACTCAAACGAGAGTTGCCTCTTGTCTTTTAGACTAGATTTTGTTATAATTTTACTTAATAAGAAGAGGTAATTTGATGAAACAAGCATTCTATATCGTAATTTCAATAGCAGTTATTAGTATTGTAACTTTGTTTACTTTGTATTTTCAAATTCAAAAAAGAATTAGTAATCTTTATTATGAATTTGTCGAAGAAGCAAACTCAGGAAACTATGAAAACTTTCTAAGATACCAAAACCTTTATCACCATAAATATTTAGAAGAAGAATCATCAGATTATCAAATTATATTCTATATTACTGTGGATCAAGAAAATCCTTTGAAATCGCATTATTTAGTATTAGTTAAACCACTAAATGAAGTAAATCATGCGACAAAGCCAGATGATAAGAAAGACCAAACAAAAGCAACCGCTACGGTAGGTTCAACTACTTATGATTCTACCGATCTTTCGATTCACGGAGAGTTTCCAACTAGTTATGGTCTTGTAAAAAACAAGTTTTATTATTATCATCTAATTCCAATTAGTAGTGATCACAATTTAGATATTGCACTTTTTGATTATGATGGCAACATCATATATCAAAAAGAGATTGAAACTACAGTTGAGTTATCCAAAGAAAATATTGAAAACACCTTTATTAAAGGGTTTACTAGCCAAGAAGTAACAAAGCTAATGAGGCGAAACTCAAGCTATCTAACTTTGGTTTACGTTGTCTTTGGAGTTGCAGTTGCGATATCATTAGCGGGCGGAATTTACTATTTTAAAAAATGGAATTTAGATAAAAAGCAAGCAAAATTAAACTAAAGCAAACCATACATTTGACTATAAAACTAAATAAGAGACAAACACATTATTAAGAATGTAGATGGAAATATTGATTTCACTTTTAAAAAAGTATGATTTATCATACGTTTTCTTGTCAACATTCCTTACTTTTTCTTGTCATAATGATAAGATAAAAGTATAATTGTGAGGAGTAAATAATATGAAATTAAATGAAAGACAAATTAAAATAATTAAAATTTTAGAAAAAAATGATTCTCTATCTCCAAATGATACACATTTGTTAGTAAGCAAGGATCTATACTCTAGATCAACTGTAAATAGAGATTTAGTTAAGTTGTTACAAAAAAATATAATAAAACAGTCAGGTATCGGTAGAACAACTCAATATTCTTTAAACAGGTCAAGATTATTAAAGACAATTGATGTCGACGAATACTTTAAACTTGATTTTAGAAATGATATTATTGAATATTTTAATAAAGATGTATTCGAAGAGATCAATATGTTATTTACTAAAGAAGAGTTAGATTTTATAGATGACTTGAATCTAATATATAAAAACAAGATTTTAGGACAAACAACTACAGGTATAAAAAAAGAACTAGAAAGATTAACGATTGAATTTTCATGGAAATCTTCTAGTATTGAAGGTAATACATATACTTTATTAGATACTGAAAGATTACTAAAAGAAAAAGTTAAGTCACCAGGTCACACCGATGAAGAAGCAATGATGATTATTAATCACAAAGATGCTTTGTCTTTCATTTTAGATTCTCCAAAATATTATCGAACTATTAATCTTCAAAAATTAGAAGAACTTCATCATTTAATTTCAAAACAATTGCCAATTAGAACAGGTATTAGAAAATCAATGGTTGGTATAACAGGAACAAACTTTAGACCCTTAGATAATGAGCTTGAAATTAAAGAAGCCTTATAAAAGTTATTTATGTATTTAAATAGTGATGCCAATCCTGTAGAAAAAGCTTTAGTAGCAGTTGTTATGATATCTTATATACAACCATTTGAGGACGGGAATAAGAGTGTTGCTAGAATGTTAGGCAATGCTATTTTAATAGCAAACAACTTAACACCTGTATCTTTTGTTGGAGTAGATAATATTGAGTACAAAAAAGCCGTAATATTATTTTATGAACAAAATAGCATACAATATTTGAAAAAATTGTTTATTGAGCAATATGAATTAGCAATAAACAAATATTTTTAAAAAGTTAGAGAAAATAATAAAAAACAAAATCAGAAAATGCCACCTTAATAACACCATGAATTTTAAGGTAAGTATATTATTAGTGAAAATACACTACAGTCAAAATATATGTTAAACTATTAGCTAATTATAGTTAGGCTTGATACAAACGTATCAGGCTTTTTTATTTAAAGATAAGTAGATTTTTTTATTTAATAATAATTTATCTGGGGTTGTCAATTCGCGTAAGTTTGAGTTCGAATAATTAATGTGACTTTTTTAATTATTTTCAATGAAAGCCTTTACATTATATAAAGACTAAGATATAATGAAGTTAGGAAACCGATTTCTATATAAAGGAGGCATTTTATGTTTTATCGTAGATTTAAACTTAAAAACAATTCTGGTTTGTATTTTCCTCTTTTTAATGAGGTTGGTTTGAAATCAACAATTACTCCTAATTTATTAGGATCTATTAAATATGATTATCATCATTATCTAACTGAGCCAATTAGCGAAATTGGTTTATACGAATCTTATGGAAGACATGTCATTTTTTTAATTGACGATGTCTTTTATTATCTATCAGGTAAAGGTGTTAATCAACAAGATGATGAGGTTGTTGTAACATATGGTGCTAATAACCAACATGTTATTAGAACTAATGATAAATACGTTATCAACGTTTTATCCTTTGTTACTTACAATAAATTAGAAGAACTACATAAAGTTACTTATAAAAATATAACTAATAAACTACAAAAGATTAAAATTATTACGGCTCCACTAGTGTATGGCCGTAGTTTGGATAATCTTTTTGACCATCGTCATGTGACATCTCTTTTAAACAGATCAGAAGTTATAAACGGCGGTATTAAGTTAAAACCGACATTATCTTTTGATGAAAGAGGACATTTAGAAAATGATTTTTCATACTATTTTTTAACAAATAGTCCAAATTTAGAAATTGATGGATATTATCCAAAGTATGATGATTTTATAAATGGTGGGTCAATGTTATATCCAAAAGGTTTAAATAAAAAATATCGAGTTGGAGATAATGTTGATGGCTATGAAGTTTTAGGCGGTGTTGGTCATAAAGAAATTTCTTTAAAACCAAATGAAGAAATAACTTTTTTCATGTCATTTAACATCTTAAAAGATGACATAGAAGAAATGCCACACGCTAATAATTTAGTTGAAGAAAAATTTAATAAAAAATTAGAGGAAACTATTTTAAACCACAACAAAAATTATAGAAAAATGCAATTTGAAATAGGTGATGAAGATCTTACTAACTATTTATCATATATTGAACTCCAACCAGTACTAAGAAGATTATTTGGTAACTCTTATTTACCACATCATGACTATGGTAAAGGCGGAAGAGGTTGGAGAGATTTATTCCAAGATTTGTTATTTATGATAATGACTTTTGATAAATCAGTTCGCACTTTATTAATTAATAATTTTAAAGGAGTTAGAATTGATGGATCAAATGCAACTATCATTGGCAATCAACCAGGTGAGTTTAAAGCGGATCGAAATAATATTACAAGAGTTTGGTCAGACCATGCGGCATGGCCACTATTAACAATTGATTCTTATATTAATTATTTCAATGACTATAAGATATTAGATGAAGAAGCAACATATTTTGATGATCAATTTACTCACTACACTAAAAGAACAAAACAAGCTTATTCAAGTGATAATATCTTAAAAGTTAAAGAAAAAGACTACAAAGGAACAATTTTAGAACATCTATTACTTCAAAACGTAGTTAGTATTAATAATTTAGGAGAAAATGGCTTTGTTAGGATTGAAGACGCTGATTGGAATGATGGGCTTGATATGGCAAGTAAGTTCGGAGAAACAGTTGCGTTCACTCATTTTTATATAAAAAATATTCAGGTTTTAATTAAATATTTAGAACGATATCGAACAATCACTTTATTTAAATCATTAGGTGATTTAATTGAAACAGGTAATTTAGAAGCCTTCTTTAACAGTGTTAGTAACTTTAATGATGAAAAACTAACTTATCGTGCTAAAGATTTAATTGATAAATTGAATGAATCTATTAATAAGCTATTAACTAATATCGATAATAAAGCTCATATGGATAATGGAGCATTACAAAGTTATATTGATAACGATGGTAATTGGTTAGACCATAATACCGTTAGCTTAACTGGCCAAGCAATGGCTCTTTTAAGTGAAACTGTTAATCAAGAAATAGCAACTAAAATAGCTAAAATAACTAAAGAAAAACTATATGAAGAAAATATTGGTGGTTATCATCTAAACCAAGATTATGGCAAGATTAAGATGAATATGGGAAGAGCTTATGGGTTTAGATATAACCATAAGGAAAACGGAGCTGTCTTTTCTCATATGGCACTAATGTATGCATATGGTTTATATAATTACAAATTACAAAGATTAGGATATGAAGCAACATTTTCAATTGTTAATCTTGCTAAAGACCTAAAATCAAAAACTCCACTAGGAATTCCAGAATACTTTACTGAAGAAGGGGTTGGTAAATACTTTTACCTTACCGGCTCTGCAACATGGTTATTAAAAGTATTAAGGGAACAAATTTATGGTTTAAAAATGGTTGCTGGAATATTAACTATTGATCCACAAATGGAGGCAGAAATGTTTATTAATGGTTCAGCCAAACTTAAAACTATTATTTTTGGTAAACTAATTGACGTTATTATTTATGAGCCAGATCTAAAAGATAGTGCTAAATATACATTAGACCGAGTTTTAGTTGATGGCATTTTAAGTAATAACAAAATAACAAAAGTGGACTCTCGAATTGAGGTGTATTTAAAATGAAACCAGTTGAATTTTACCGCTATGAAGAAGTAGGTTATCAAAAACTATTTTCATTTAATTCATGGAGAATCGCAATTCTAAATTATATTGAAGAACTTGAACCACAAAATATCGAGTATTTAGAATGTCACAAACTGACAGATGAGGCGTTTATATTACTTGAAGGAGAAGCGGTTATCTTCATCTTTGAAGATGACAAAATTGTGCCGTACAAACTTAATAAAAATGAAGTTTGTAATATAAAAGCTGGTGTTTACCACACTCACATCTTATCAGAAGATTGTAAGTTATTAATTGTTGAAGAAGAATCAACTAGTTATGAAAATTCACATCGAATTTATATAAATGAAGAACAAAGAAAACAAATTGAAAAAGTTTGGAGGAAACGCGATGCACTATAAATTATTATGGGAAGATCATTTTGACACCGATGGTCCGGTTAACCCAGACATTTGGAATGTCGAGCATACTGGAACTGGTTTTGGAAATAATGAAGATCAATTTTATACGAATCGATTAGAAAATATTTATTGTAAAAATTCAATATTACATATTGTGGGGCGCAAGGAAGATTTTGAACACCGTCATTATACTAGCGCTAAAATTTCAACAGCAGGTAAAAAATCAATTGGCTACGGAAAAATTGAAGTTAGAGCCAAACTTCCAAAAGGCACCGGCACTTGGCCAGCCATTTGGATGTTAGGTGAATCAATTAGAAAAGGTGCCGGCTGGCCAAGATGTGGTGAGATTGACATTATGGAGAATGTTGGAAAAGTTCCAGAAGAAATTCACTTTTCGCTCCATTCAGAATTATATAATCATAAAATTAATACTCATCAAACTTATTTTGAAACTATCCCTGGAATTTTAGATGATTTTCAAGTATTTACGTTAATTTGGGAACCGGATTATTTAAAGTTTTTAGTTAATGATAAAGAATATATTACTTTTACTAAAGGAGAAGGTGGCCGTGATACTACCACATTAGGTTGGCCTTATGTTCCACCATACTTTTTAATAATTAATTTTGCGATTGGCGGAAATTGGGGTGGTAAAATTGATGATTCAATTTTCCCACAAGAGTTTTTAATTGACTATGTTAAAGTTTACGAGAGGGTTTAAAAATGACTAAAAAAACAATTTATGATATCGCTAAAGATTTAAACTTAGCACCATCGACAATTTCAAAAGTAATTAATCATAAAGGTAACGTGAGCGAAGTAACTAGA
>CAZRJV010000041.1:0-11472 GCA_964600625.1 uncultured Acholeplasmataceae bacterium | reverse complement strand
TAAAAGATTGGAATAGTGAGCTTTGGATGTTAACTGTTGAAAGTGCAACAGTTTATAGAGATAAAAGGATTAAGTTTAAGTTTTATGATGGAATAGTAAACAAGTAAGGAACTCCATGTAAGAATATGTGGAGTTTTTTTATTAACTCTCTATATTTGATAAAAAACAAGAGAAAAAACAAATTATTTATAAAACCTTTATTAATTATAATAAAAATGATAGAATAATGTTAATAATATGTTAGTAAGAGGTTATAATATGAAATATGATCTAACAATTAAAAAATTGAGAGAAAAGATGTTTGTCACACAAGAAGAGTTGGCTAACATTTTACTTGTTTCACCGATTACTGTTAATAGATGGGAAACCGGAAAATTTAAGCCTTCAATAAAAATGAAAAAGAAATTAAACGAATTATTTATCAAATATGGAGTTATTGATCAGATATAAAAAAAGTTTAACTGTTGCGTGAGGATTATGTGATATGGATAAAGTATTTTTCCCAAAGTATCAAAACAAAATTGAATATTCGCATGAATTAATGGACTTTTTTAAATTGAATGCAATTAAAATAGAAGACCAATATTTTGATATGGAATTACTGCGCCGACTATCTAAATCAAACATTAAATTGTTCTACAGGTTAAAACTAGAACTTGAATTAAAAGGATTTAATTTCGAGTCAACGAACAGATTTTTTGAATCTAATGTTGATTATGAAAATTACGAATATTTATATACTGAAGATGAATCTAGTTTTTCTCCTTTTGAGTTACAAAAGTTAGGTTTATGGGAAGTTATATCAAATTTAAATATTTACAAAAAAAAGTTTTATAATTATGCTCCTTTGGAAAGATTTGTTGCATATGCTAAATATCAGAGTAACTTTAAGGAATTAATGAATAATTCCAACTTCCAAATTATTAAGTATGAACCTATTTTAGAAGTCATAGAAGAAGCTCCAGAAGAAAATGATGAATATTCTAATATTGAAGAAATACATATTTCAGACATTTTTATTTCAAAAATAATATTGAAAACCTTATCAATGTTTAGAAAAGTTTCACCTGAATTAAGAATGTTTTTAGTCAATAACGGAATTAAAACAGTAGAAGATTTAGTTCTTAAAATTCCACAGGATCCAAATAAATTCCTTTTAAAATATAATAATCAAAATGACTATACTTTAAATGTACTAACAAGAACTCTAAAGGATTTTTATTTTTATTTATTAAAGGTTAAGGAAAAATATAATTTTGATAATTATATGATGATAAAGTATTTAACAGATTATAATTTTATGAGGCAGAATCATGAATTTGAAGATTTTAATAATGAATTTATTTATTTTGATGAATCAACATTAAAAAAATATGATACAGAATTTATTAATATTATTGGTATGTATGATGTGGAGATAAACTTGCTTAAAAAGCTCAACTTAGCAAATTTAACAAGATTATTTAATGTAAACCATTATACAAACCTTCAACATTATTGTTCTGATAAGTATCAATTTGAAGACTTTTATTATGATTTTTATTTCCTTTTGGAAAAAATTTATAGTGAGTTATACGAAAAACATCATCAAGACCCGATATATGAAGAAAAGAACTTAAAAGCTTTATATCTACTTCCAAGTATGGAGGAATATTTAGATAGTTTAAAGCTTGGTTATAATGAAAATACGATTAATATTGTAAGTTATCGTGACAAGGGTATTACTTTACAAGAGGTTGGAACTAAATTTAATGTAACTAGAGAAAGAATAAGACAAATCCAAAAAAAATTTGTTCGAGACAACGAGAATTATATTAAAAATTTAACAAAAAATATAATCTTGAAGTTTAACTTTTTACCTATAGAAATTCTTTATTCTTATCCAGGTATGGTTAGAGCTATTGCTGACTTAAATATGTTAGAATTTGATACTAATGCTGGAGTATTTTTACATAGAAACTTATTAACGCTAATAAACAATAGTTTAAATGAATGGAATCCAACCAATGGTTTAGAGGAAATTGTAGAAGAAATACTTGAAAAAAGCAAAATAGATTTATCATACTTTATTACAAAGATTGGAAAAGATAAAATAGCAATACCAAATAAAAGCTTAAGAGAAATTGGAGAAGAGTATCTATTAACAAAAGGGTCTACAGGATGGGTTATAAACGAAGACACAGAAGAAATTATTAACTTCTATTCAAAATACAATAAAGAAATAAAAGGGAAAAGAAATATAATCGCATATATTACTGATAACGAAAATGCTATTTTATATAACATAGGAAAATATATTCATCGTGATAATGTAGAAGAAAAACATATAAATGCAATGAAAAATGTAATTGAAAACGTCTCATTTAATGAATATGGCAACAAAGCTAAAGATATATTTGATGAAAATAAAAGTTATCTGATTGAAAACGGCATATCAAACTATTATTATTTATACGGTTTAACAAAGGAGTTCTATAAAGCTCAAAAATTAGTATTTACTGGTAGAAGCATGAGAATTGGTCTAGAGGAAACATTGAATCCTACACAAAATATAATTGTAGCGTATCTTAAAGAACACAACAATATTGCAAGCATTAAAACTCTAAAATCAAAGTTAAGTATCGATGATATAACCATTCAACAAACAAGATCAATCTATAAACTCGATGCTAATACAATAGTAACAGATGATTTTTTCTCAATTGAAGAGTCTGAAGAAGAAAGCCTTTTAAATACCATTGATAAGTACATATCTTTACAGGGATATTGCCATACGCAAAATATTATAGATGATTTATATTTTAATACTGAAATAAATTCTTTTTTCAAAAGAAACCGAATAGGGAAAGATCAAAATAGATTAGTGTATTATTTATATTATTACTTTAATGAATTATATTCTTTTTCCGTTCGTAACAAAGTAGTTATACCGTTAGGAATAGAAGTTAAATCCTATGGAGACTTGATACAAATACATTTTAAAGATAGAACGTTTAGCATGGAAGAACTTAAAGAGAGATTTGATTACTTTGATATGAGAAGTTCAATTACTCAATCTAAAATTATAAACGATAATATAATTAAACTTGATAGAAACAAATATATATTCAAGAATGATTTTGACACAGAGTATATTAATTTATCAGCTTTAGATGATGTTATGTCGAAATATTTTTCAAATAAAACCATCGTTTTTTCAAAAGAAATTATTAGAAGATTAAAAGAACATGACTTGCTTGAAGAACTATGGAATAAAGAAGAATTGTTGGCTACTTTAATAACACAATCAGAATTGCCTTGGCAAAAAGTAACCATTAATGTATTTACAAATGCATTTTCTAATAGCGGTGTTATGCTTTATAACAACCAAGGAAAAAATAGAGATATATCAATCAATGAACTCCTTATAAATTTTATTTATGAAAAAAATAAGGGATATTTAACGATCGATGATATAAATCAGATCTTGTTAGATTATGAAATAACAACATCTAAAGTTCCAAATAACATATTGTATGATATATTTTCTGAATATAATGCTGGAGGATTGATAAGGGTGATAAAAAATGAAACTTAGCAAGATAGATCTGCCTTTAAGTATGTCTACTACCATAAATGAACCTTATAATGAAGCTATCATTCCGTTACTAAAAAATTCAAAAACATATAAGCGTGGAGTGGCTTTTTTCACTAGCAGTTGGATTGAGTTAGCAGCTGAGGGATTGATTAGTTTTGTTAATGCAGGTGGAAAAATGAAGTTGTTGACATCTATAGAGTTAGGAGAAGAAGAATATAAAGCATTAAAATTAGGAGAAGAAGCTAAAACGAATGAAATATTAAAGAGAGAATTAATATCAAAGGTTGAAGAAACTCTAAATAGCAACAATAAATGGACATTTAATTATTTAAGCTGGTTGATTGCAAGTGAAGTTCTCGAAGTTAGATTTTCCATACATAAGAAAAACAGGAGAAGTATATATCACGATAAAATATCTATATTTAGTGATGGTGAAGAAAAGGTATGTATAAATGGTTCGTTAAATGACTCTATGAATGCTTTAAGCAATCAAGAAACTATCAACATTTTTATTTCTTGGGATAAGAGAGACAGTTTAAGAATATACGAACTTGAGAAATATTTTGATAACGCTTGGAATGATAAAGTTGATGAGTACAATGTATATAAATTGCCAGAAATATTAATTGAAGAGTTTAAGAAGAAGCAAAATGATTATAATCCCTACATAAAATTAATTAATAAGAATACTAAAACAATAAATGAAAAGCCAAAGTTTGATATTCGTGAATACCAGGAAGAAGCCATAAAAGCTCTTCAATCACATAATTGGAGAGGAGTTCTTAATATGGCAACTGGAACAGGAAAAACTTTGACAAGCTTATTTGCAACAGAAAGATTTCTTGAAAGTAATCCTGATCATGTTGTTTGCATTGTTGTTCCTCAATTACATTTGCTATATCAATGGGAAGATATAATAACTAAGAAATATAATGAGATTGAGATTTTAAAATGTGCTGAAAATAAATCTGAGTGGGGCTCAAAGATATATCGGTACGCTAGAAACAAAATGAAAAAACAATTATATATACTAACGACGTATAAAACATTAATTGATGACACTTTTCAGGATGGCATGATGAAATTTAATGAAAAAGTAATATATATATTCGATGAATGTCACAAACTTGGTTCTAACGAAATTAAACGAAAATTAATAATTAATGATAATTCAAAGAGGATTGGATTATCTGCCACTCCAAATAGATGGTTGGATAAAGATGGAAATGTTTTTATAGAAGATAAAATTGGTGAAGAAGTTTTTGAATTTTCTTTAGAAAAAGCTATCGGAAAATATCTTACACCATATGAATACTATTCTCATTTCTCTGAATTAAACGATCGAGAATTTTCTGAATTTTTAGATTTAACAAGCAAAATAGGCAGAATTTCATCTTATAGTAATCAAGATGAACAAAGTTCTAATAAAAGTTTAGAAAGTTTACTCAACAAAAGAGCAAGCATATCAAAAGGTGCGGAAAATAAATTTGAAGATTTTTTTAAAGTGTTTGATAGACAAAAGGATAAAAGATACACTTTAGTTTATGTTTATGATTTACAAGTTGAAAAAATGGTTCAATTGTTAAAAGAAAGATATTCACTTAATGTACACGGTATAATTGCAACAACGAAAATTAATGATCGAACAAAAATTTTAAACAGTTTTAATGATGGAGAAATAGACATAATTGTAGCGATTCAATGTTTAGATGAAGGTGTTGACATCCCAAATTGTAGGTATGCATATGTTCTTGCTAGTTCTACAAATCCTCGTGAGTTTATACAAAGACGTGGTAGGGTTTTAAGAAAATCTAAAAATAAAGATAAAGGAATAATACATGACTTTGTTACAATTGCACCAGATTCTGACCTTTATGAAAATAATGAAAAAAGTATAGTTATTAAAAGAGAGTTACAAAGAGTTGCTGAGTTTGTTAGATTATCTATGAACAAGAAAGATGAAGAAATAATAAGTTATTTAACAAATATAAAAACATTATCTGATTATGGAGTACATAATCCATGGAATATGAATATTATTGAAAGGGAGGAAGAAACAAATGAGTGATACAAAAACTAATGACACATTTGTTAGGGATATTAAAAATCAAAAATTAAAATCCGATATTACCAATAAATTAAATAAGAAAGAAGCTAAGCTTGCACTATTGATTTTATCCTCAATAGAACGAGAAGGTAAAATAAACCACAAAACAATTCAAGAATTAGCTAACAAAGTGTTTGAGGATGATAAATTATGAGACTACTGACGCTAAAATTGGAAAATTACCGTAGATTTATTGGCAAACATGAAATAGAGTTTGCAAATGATATTGAAAAAAATGTGACAATAATACGAGCTGAAAACGGAGCTGGTAAAACAGGAATTTTAATGGCGCTTTTATTTGGACTTTTTGGCATAGTAAAATATGACCAGTTTCAAATAGATAATGATGATGATGTGATGGTTAGTAGACCTTTATTATCTCTTGGAAAATCTGCAACCGCAAAGGTTGAAATTGAGTTTTTTTCAGACAATTCAAAATATAAAATTGTTAGAGAAGTAACAGCCAATAACTTAAATAATAAAATTTACCAAGATAATGCAAATATTAAAATTAAATTTTATAAAGATGGGCTAGATCAATTTTCAAACAAGGAAGAAATAGATCAATTTATGAACAACTTAATAGGTGAAAATATTAGGAGTTTCTTGTTTTTTGATGGTGTAAGATATATGGATCTATTTAAAAAGCCTACTAGAGAATCAAAAAAAGAACTTAAAAAAATAATAGAGAAAATGCTTAATATAGATGATCTTGATAAAACAACAGAAGGAATAAAATATCTTAAAGCAACTTTAAGTGAAAATACTAATGATACTAAATTAAATACAGATAGAAGAGATCTTTTAAATAAAAAATTAGAATTAGTGGGTAAACGCAATTCAATAGAAGAAACAATAAATGAATTTGAAAGACAAAATGAAGAACATAAAGAAAATTTAGAGATTCATGAAGAGAGACTAAATGAATATTTAGCACATGAAGATAAAATAAAAGAACTAGAAGAACTTAACAAAAATCATGATCGAGTCGATTCCTCTATCAAAATGGCAATAAGCATGATAAAGAGAGATTCCGATAAACTTTTTACCGATAACATATTATTCTCTTTTGGTAATGAGGTTAGAGAAGAGTTAGAAAAACTTGCAATTTCAAACAATCAAACCATATCGCTAGTTGAAAATATACTACAATCAAACAAGTGTATTTGTTGCAATGAACCGCTAGATGAAAAAAGAAGAACAAACTTAACTAATCTGTTGAGTACTATGAGAAGTGAAGAACATAATGATTCTGGAATGTTGTCTATTAATGCAGAGTTTGTACTGAGAGCGATAAATGACTCTAAAAATTCTGATGACTTCTTTTTAGAACAAACTAGAATTTTAGAAGAAAATATTGAACTGAAAAACTCTATTTATAATGAAATATTAAAATTAAAAGATGAATTTCCTATGGTTGATTTAGAACGTGCTTCTTCAGACTCAAGTGAAGCTAAGTCAAGTTATTCAATGGTCAAAGCAAGAATAGAATTTAATGAAACAGAAATTGAAAAAAGACAAAAAGAATTAGATGAAATTAGTGAAAAAATTAATAAAGTAAATGAAGAGATTGAAGATGTCGATCGACAAATTGCAGCTCTCAATAATGAAAAAGAAAAATTTGAGCTTTATGATAGTACAATAAAGAAATTATTAAAATTAAAAGAAGAATATTTAATTGAAGCACAGCACAATATTTCCGAAAGAGCTAACGAATATTTTATGAAATTATTATCGCAAGATGACAGGGCTTCCATAAGAAGTTTGAAAATAAATAAAGATTATCAAATTGAGGCATATAATAACTTAGAACAAGAAGTATTTGCTGACTTGTCAGCAGGACAAAAATTATTAGCCTCGATGGCTTTTACTATGGGTTTAACAGCTGTAGCAGCTAATGCAAAACCAACTACTAACTTCCCACTGGTAATGGATACACCTATGAGTAACTTAGATAAAGCAAATAGAGAGAGGTTAATTAATACAATGCCAGACGCAGTAATTCAATGGATTTTAACACCAATGGATACAGAATTAACATTATCTGAAATTAGTGTATTTGATAAGACTAATAAAGTTGGTAAGATATATTCTTTAGTTAAGAGCGATGAAACTAGCAAGATATTAGAACATCAATCATTATCCGCATACGAGGAGGTATTTTAATGACAAATATAAATTATTCAAATAAATTTTTGGACTCCAGACTTAATAATCTTGTTGATTTGTTTGGAGAAACTTTTAAAATATCGATCAAGGGTGTTTTTGTTTTGTTATTATCTTATGGTCTTAATAACGAAGTAGAATTAGGTACTTTTAAATATCAAACGAGAGGTAAGGAGTTTAGAGCTAGCACAGATCCAATTTATGATACAGCTATTTTTTCTTTAATTTCAACGTATTTAAAAAGAGAAGGCAAAATTAAAGATTTAAGCAAAATTTTGAGTGATGATAACGAGATTGAAATATTGCTTAATAACTTAGTTAATATAGCATCTGCAGCAGGTGTAAGTTTGCTTAATAAAGAATTGAGTAGCTACAAAGGAGTCGTAACAAATCGAGATAAAGAATATTTCATGATTGATGTGCTTAACACTATATTTATACCTTTAGAAGAGAAAGAGTTGTTTTAATGAATGAAAAAATGCTGCCGTTATTAAAATGGGCTGGTGGAAAAAGAAAAATAGCAAGAAAAATAATCGATCTAATTGATCATGATTTACAAGATGGAACATACTTTGAACCATTTTTGGGAGGCGGAGCAGTGCTTTTTGAATTATTGCCTAATAAAGCAGTTTGTTTTGATTACAATCGTGATTTGATTGAATTTTATAATGTGGTTAAATCCAAACCTGAAAAACTTATTCGAGTTTTAGATAAAAAATATAAAAATCAAAATGATCGCGATTTCTATTACGAGACAAGAGAACTCGATCGTGATGAAGAAAACTTTAAACGAATGGGCGATGTCGAAAGAGCAGCTAGATTTATGTATTTGAATAAAACCTGTTATAACGGTCTTTGGAGAGTTAATAGTAATGGATATAATAATGTTCCATTTGGAAGATATGTTAATCCTAAAATTCTTGATGAAGATGGAATAAGATTAGCAAGCAGATATTTTAACGAGAACCACATAACATTTTATAATTCTGATTTTTCTGATGTTCTAGAACACGCTAAAAAAGGTGATTTGATTTATTTTGATCCTCCCTATGATGTTGAAGAAAAACAAAGCGAGTTCGTATCATATACAAAAAACGGCTTTAGCAGAGATGACCAAATTAGATTAAAAAATGTTTGTGATGAATTAGTTGAAAGAGGAGCAGTAGTTGCAATAAGTAATTCAAAAACAAAATTTATTCAAGAATTATTTAAGGGCAAAAATTACAAGTACTATACCATAAACGACAATATTAAAGTTAGAAGAGTAATAGCATCTAATGTAAACTCTAGGAAGTTGATCGAAGAAGTATTAATAATTGGGAGATTAAAATGAGAAATAGAACCTTTCCACAAGCAAACAATTTAAATGTTTTAATTGATGTTTTATCATTTCTATATTTAAACAATGGTGCAACTGACAAGGAAGTCTCTGAACATATTGGATATGAATATAGGCAAGGAGCCTATTATACCTCATCTTGTTATTACTTTGATTTGGTTGATGAATCAAATAATTTAACTACTATAGCTAAAAATTTATTTAAGAAAGATATTTTGCAAAAAAATTTATTGTTTGCATATATAATACAAGATCCGATCTTTGGAGATATATTCTCAAATTATATTTTAAAAACTCAAATCGATATTAAAACATATACAGAAAATACAATAAAAAAATATTTTAATTATAGCGATAGCGTAATATCAAGAAGAGCAAGTACAGTTTTGGCTTGGATTAAAGATATATCGGATTTCATATTAAAATCAACAGAATAATATGTGTTTCTAAGGAGGATATATGGAAAAATATTTCATCAATAAAGGGAATAGCTTTTTTGTTTTTGAGAAGAATTGGGAAAATTATCGAAAAGAAAAACTAACAAATGCTGAATTAACAAATATGAAGCAAGAACCAAATCAAGACATTCAGGTGAAAATAAGAACCAATGAACACTTGGGTGATATAAAAAAAACAAAACTTCTATTTAAAGAATTAAACAAGATAAGAAAACTATTAAAAAATAAATATCCAAAGGCACAATTTGCTAAAGGTGGTTACGGAGATGAATTTGAAATTTTTTCAACATCCGTGATATTTAATCTTCCTTATGATTATGTCATCAAGAATAACCACACTTATGGTAGTGATGACGGTAAAGTGGATTCTTTTTATGTTGATAGTGAAAGCAAAATATTATATCTTTGTCAAATTAAGATAGGAGATTTGGATGATCAAGAATTAAAAGAAAAAATGGAAGCTACTCATCATGAGCTTGTAATTGATAATAATAGAGTTAACAAAAGTTTTTATAAAACTATTACTAAAAACTATCAAATAAATGATATAAAAACGTATACTGTAAACTATCTTTTAGTGTCTAGAAAAAAAGTTTCTGGCTTTACACATTATAAAGTGAAAGATATAGTTGAACTATTCATTGAAAAATCGCTTTTACCAGTAGAAACTAGTGGAATTAGGCTAGTGATAAAAAAAACAACAAAGAATGATTTATTAGTAGAGGCTAAAGATAAAAATATGGGATTTTTCTTTTGTGACTCTGACAAATTTGTTAAGGCAGTAAAAGATGTTTTGGGAGATAATTTTGAACCATTATTTTACGAAAATGTTAGAGGAAGATTATCACCTAACAAAGAACTCGCAAATACAATAATAAATGAGCCTGAAAATTTCCAATTATATAATAACGGAATAAGCATTGTATGCAATAATTTTCGTGAAAATAATAGTTATATAACTATAGAACAGCCATCAATAGTTAATGGACAACAAACCTTATACTCGTTGCTTTCATCAGAAAACAGTTTAACAAACGTTTCTATTCCTATATTTTTGAAAAAAAAGAAATCTTTAAAAACAACAAGAAATATTGCCAAATATAATAATACTCAAACGAAAATTAGTGACCTTGATTTAGCATCGTTATCACAAAATATAAAAATTTTGCAAGAAAAAGTATATAAGTTTTCAAATGAAAAAAAATATTTTCTTGATATTTACTCTTCAGGAAAAATAAGAGCAAGAGATAATGTTTTATCGCAAATAGATTTAGAAAAAATAGCACTGAAAGATTTTTTGAGGTTGTATTTTACAATAAAGTTTCCAACAAGCATCGGTAAATGGAAAAACTCTTTTACTCTCTCCCTTAGAAAATCCAATTATGAAACAGAAGATTTTGAAATAAAAAAAGTTATGCCGATTATCATAACAATTACAGAGTTTAATAAATATTTAATGAGTTTGAAGAATGATAAAGAAATTTCAAGTAAAACTAGATTATATGACTTGCATTTAATGTACATAATGTATAAATACGAGAATAATATATCAAAATCAATAAAGGTAATAGATGAAGTTATTGAAAATAATAAAGATACCCCTATACCAGATTTGTTCAGAGGCAATAACATTTGGAAAGAAATTAAAAAAGTCGACAATAAGTTATAGAACAATGCCGATTTAAAAGCGAATATACTTGTGTAGAATTTTTAAAACATAATGATATACTATAGAAGAAGCAGGCATAACGATAGTACAGCTTATGCTGGGCCTATGTTCAATTTGAAGGAGTGGTTCAAGCTTCGTTTAATTTAGATGCTCCAA
>CAZRJV010000040.1:0-11505 GCA_964600625.1 uncultured Acholeplasmataceae bacterium | reverse complement strand
GGCAATTGACTGCAACTCAGTGATCACCGGTTCAAATCCGGTAGGAACCTCCAAATGATATTTTATTAGTGTTAAAATATAGTTAAAAAGAAAATCGTCCCAAATGGGCGATTTTTTATATCATATTTTTTAAAAATTTTAAGCTACAATAAATGTTCAATACAAAAATTGCTAGAATTCATTATATTTTTTGGAGTTTCCATATGATTTTTTAACAGGATATTTTTCTTCATTTTTGCTTATTTTTTCATTAATAATATCACTGATGTTTAAATTATATTTATCTGCTAGTAATATTGAATATATTAAAACATCTGCTAGCTCATCCTTTAAATCATCTAAATCTTTTAAATTAGAATCCCATTGAAAAAGTTCTAAAAGTTCACCTGATTCTATAATAATAGATTTAGCAAGGTTTTCTCCAGTATGAAATTGGCTCCAATTTCGATCTTTTGTGAAACTTCTAATTCGTTCTATTAATTTTTCATCCATAATTCTAATCCTCTCTAATTTAGTTTATTAACTCTCAAAAATTCTTTTTTTAAGTAATCTCTAAGTTTTTCATCTTCGGCATAAACATAGCATCCTTTTTGTCCGCGGGACAGAAGTGTCTTATAAGTATTTCTAATAATACGATCCGCTAAATCATAATCTTTAGTTGTTTTAGTACCTTTAAGACTTTGATCAGTTTTCGCTCTTTTTTCGAAATCTGTCTTTACACCATCATCATAATATAGGTCTTTAGCAATAATCACACCGACATAATCAAACTCTAATCCTTGAGAAGTATGAATACAACCAACTTGGTCAAAAGAATCTTCATCAATCGCCCAGGTATTTGTATTATTAAAATTCCATTTTGCTTTAAAATTGCCAATTTGAATATCGAAAAGATTGGGGTCGTTAGGATTTGATTTGCTAACCCATTCATACCCATAACCAGCAATCATACGTGTTTTATTATTTATTTTATTTTTCTTTAAAAGGTCTTCACGCATTTTATTAAGATCATCATATACTCTAAAATCATACTCCATATCAAACCCATCAAAATTAGCGGTTTCTCTAATACCTAAAACATTATCCAAGAAAGATAAATAACCATCACTACCATTACATCTAAATTGAGAAACTAGGTTATAGTCTTCACCATGAAAAACTTTCGAGCCAAGTAATTTTGCTTGTTTCTTTATTTCAGCAACTGAACCAAAATCCTTTGTTGTAACCACTTGGTCTTCATCAATGAAAAAGACTGAAACCTTCGCTGCATTAATAATTTCCTTAATTTGATTTTCACCAAGATTAGCAAACATTCCAGATTTTTCATTTAATCGATGCGCTTCATCGACAAGAAGTAAATCAAATTCGTTTTTCCTTGAGTTAACATAAGCCCCAGACCCTTTAAACAAGTTTTTTATGTAATTAAGTTTGTATTCATCTCTTCTAAGTTGATAGAAGAAGACATTTCTAGGCGCGGCATTTTTTGTAACATAATTAACCATTTTATCTTTATAAGCTGCAAGAAGGTTAATAGCAATTACACTTTTCCCTGTTCCTGGTCCACCTTCAATGATAATCGTATATTTTTCATTATTACGCATTGAGTTATCAACTAATTTTGAAATAGTTTCAAATGCTACTTTTTGTTCATCAATCATGTAAAATTCTTGATTTCCTTCTAGCATTGAAGAAATTGAGTCTTGAAGCACCTTTGACGGCCGAATTCGTCCATTATCTATTTCATATAATAATTTGCCAGAGTCAGCTTTACTAATATATTTTTTAATAAAATTTCTTAATTTAATTGTATCTCTTTGTAGGAAAAGAGGCGCTTCAACAACAATATGATGATAAAGATCGTTATCAATTTCATAACGATATTCTTCGAGATAATTATGAAGATATGCAGCGGGTATTAGATTTATCTTATTTTCCCCGATATATTCATTATAGTTTTCAATTGTTTTTGCATAAGAATAAGCTTGATATGATGGATGAGTAACAGTCCTAATTCCATGTCCAAGATAGGTAGTAACAAGATCCTTTCTTGATGTTCTTTCTGCTTTTTCCCATTGTTTAAGTTCAATAATAATCACATTAGGATTATCGCTTTCATCTAAACCCGTCACAATAAAGTCAACACGTTTAGATGTGTTAGGAATATTATATTCAATTGCAATATGAGAATCTTTTGGTATACCATCAGTATCCAAGACATTTTTCATATGTAACAAAGAATTAGTCCAAGAACGATATTCACTTAGATTATTGTGATTAAAGCCTTTTGATATCAATCGGTTTTGTATTTCTTCTGCGATAATACCTAAATCAACATCGTTACAAAAATCACCTAAAGTTTTCGTATAAACAATCATAAATATTTCCTCTAAAATGTATTATAACACTATTTTTTGATAAGCTTTAGGCATAGTAACTTTTTAGTGCTTTAAATATTGTATATGCCAGAATAGAAATGTAGGAAAATGCCGGTTAAAAATGTAGGTTTCTAACATTTCTATTTTTTGTATATGTACAATAATATAATATATTTATTTTATAAAAAAAGAATATAATATAGGCAGAACACGCATATTAATTACTAATTGGAGCAATTATGAACAAAAATACCGACCTAGAATTGAAGCTAGAAAATGGGACTTATTTTGGTCAACTTAAAAAAGGATTACCATATGGATATGGAACGATTTCATATAATAATGGTGATCATTATGAAGGAACTTTTTTAAAAGGGAAAAAAGACGGCCAAGGGTTATTTACTTGGACGTATGGTAAAACCATGAAGGTCAATTTAAAATGATTTTATGAACGGTAAGAGAACGTTATTTTGGGTTAATGGTGATAAATACATCGGTCAAATTTGAACAAGGCAACCGTCATGGTCAAGGAACATATCACTATCGAAATGGTGATGTTTATGAAGGCGAATGGATTTCCGGTAAAAGAAATGGAAACGGTAAAATAACTTATTATGCCGGCGGTCACTTTTTTGGTATATGGGAAAACGATGAACGTCGTTGGGGAACGTATAGTAATGAAAAAGATGAAGTATTTATCGGTGAAGTTATAAACGACTTGCCATCGAGTAATGGCAAATATTTTGATAATGAAGGAAATGAAAAAAATCTTAATATATAAGAAATGGAACAAATAATATGAAAAAGAAGCGTACAATTAGAACTAAGACGTTTGAAAACGGTGTTTATGTTGGTGTATTTTTTAACGATTTGAAGGATGGTTATGGTACTTATAAATGGTCTAACGGTGATTGTTATGAAGGTCAATGACGTGAGAACGAAATAGATGGATATGGCATTTATTATTACAATAGTGGCAATCGTTATGAAGGTCAATGGAGTAAAAACCAAAAGCATGGGCGTGGAAATTTTAATTTTAGTGATGGTAATCGTTATGAAGGAAATTTTTATAACGACGTAAGAAACGGCTATGGTGTTTCTTATTCGAGCGAAGGCGCTTTCTATGAGGGGTTTAGGGAAAACGATGTAGTATCCGGCTATGGAATTTTAACTAATAGAGCTGGCTCGCGGATTGAGGGTAATTTCAAAGATTATAAAGCTAATGGGTTTGTCGTGGCTTTGCAATTGATGGAAAAATCATTGAGGAAATTTATCAAAACAAAGAACTTCCACTTGTAGGAACAATTATATATCCTAATGGTGATATTTATGAAGGGGCGATGAATCTTCACAAGCGGCATGGTCAAGGCGTTTTATTTACTACTGAAGGAACAAAAATATTCGGAAAATGGTTTGAAGATGAACTTGTAGATGAAGATACTTTATTAGCGGAAGAATCCGCTAAACAAGGATAATAAATAGTTATTATCGAGTTATTTAAGTAAATTTAAAGAACGATAAGATTTTAAAAGCCTAGCAAAGTTATTTTAACTAATCCAAGAAATATGTAGGTCGCTCGTATAAGCGGCTTTTTATTTTTATTTAGATGATTTTTGCATAATATAAGGGTGTTTTTCTAAAATGGTTACTATTAATCTATTCTTTTTGTGTTATATTGTAATATAGACAATAAATAGTGAGATTTAAATGATAGCGCAAAACATCTCAAATGCCATTAAAACTCGGAAATGGTTATCAATCGTTTATTTAAACTTAGAGGATAAAGAAACGAAGTATTGGATTGCGATTAAAGATCTAGATATTGATAACCGTACTTTTGTCGTGGATGCGTTTAATGTTACGAAAATGAATGATGAAGCAGATGGGGTAATTGAAATTAACCGCTTAGCGTTTGATAAGATTTTATCGGCAACGATTATTGATAATACATCGTATGCTCAGCCCGATGGTTTAATTGAAAAAATAAATGCTAACATTGAGAAACTAGACTGGCTTTCGTATGACTTATATAACGATGATATTTTAGATTATATTCATGAAGCGATGAAACATGAACAAGTTGCCTATCAAAGCGAATCAACGCTCATTCGCGGTGTTGACCAAGAAAAACTAGAAGCACTACCATTAAACGGTAAATACGTATTAAGTTTAGAACAAATTAGTGACCTCGTACCTAAACTTGAACGCTTATCACGGCAAGATGAAAAGAAACAATACGAAACGACAACGCTCGCCCTTAATCTTCTTTCCATCGCCACAAACAATGGACTCTTTGTCATCGCTTATAAAGAATTAACATTTAATCCCATTGAAAAGTCACTAATTTTATCACCGGAAACGATTTTTAATTATGATTTTTCAAGTTCTGAATTAAAAGACTTTAAACATAACTTACGAAATTATCTTGATATTGAAACCGATGAATTTGTGGACCTCTTTTTAAGTGATCCGACCGCGGCTAAAGATCGCTTAATGATTGAAACTAATCGCTATAAAGAAAGTATTGATGATCGTCCGTATATCTTTGATTTAAGAAGATCACACTACGCTCATATTGAAAAAGAAATTAATCAAATTAAGTTTAATAAAAAGCATAATCAACTCGAAATCCCGCTTCTTGCCTTTTTTGGGAACATGAGTAAAGATTTATTAAAACGCCAACGCCACGTTGATGTTGTTGTTTTAGATGATAAAGCAAACATAGATCAATTACGGGTTATTTATAATGCGCTTGTGCAACCAATTACGTATGTCCAAGGACCTCCGGGCACTGGTAAAACGCAAACGATTATTAATGCGCTTATTTCCGCCTTCTTTAATGGGCAAAGCGTTTTAGTCGCTTCGAATAATAACAAGCCAATTAATGATATTTTTGCTAAATTAATGCGATTAAAAAGTCGGAACAAAACGATTCCCCTTCCCTTCTTACGGCTTGGTAATTATGAAGAAACAATTAAGACACTAAATTATTTAAAAACGCTTAATGATGATTACGCGAAGTTTAATGATGATGAAAAGAAGCTCGAAGCGCACGCTACAAATAAAAAAGAGAAGATGAAACAAGTTAATCAAATTATTGAAAACTATGAGCTTCGGTTAGAACTTATCGAAGAAATTGATGCGCTTAAAACGATGAAACAACATGTTAATCATAGTTTCCGCC
The DNA here is from genome assembly GCA_964600625.1 of uncultured Acholeplasmataceae bacterium. Lineage (GTDB taxonomy): Bacteria > Bacillota_I > Bacilli_A > Acholeplasmatales > Acholeplasmataceae > DUQW01. Next base: position 5,946 of record CAZRJV010000040.1, on the reverse strand, counting down.
AAGAAATTATTATTTCTGATTTATTAAAGCAAAAAGAACAAGTTCTTAATGACTTACCAATCGTTGATGATGATGCAGTAAAGTCATTAATTACCAAAGCTGATGGAGCGTTTATGTCATGGCTCTTTTTTACTTCGATTAAACATATTAAACGATTGAAAGAACCAAAGAATGAACGATTAATGGAAATTATTAATCTCGAAGAGGATGATGAAAAGTTTAAAGCGTTTAATGCATATATAAGTGAAGAAGATAATTTTAAAAGCTTATTACGTATCTTCCCAATTATTTTAACAACGAACCAATCCGCGTACCGGCTTGGTCCCCAAGCTCCGTACTTTGATTTATGTATTATTGATGAAGCTGGCCAATGTGCGATTGGGCCATCCCTATTTGCGATAACACGCGCCAAACGCTTATTACTTGTTGGTGATCAAAACCAACTAAAGCCGGTCTTATCGATTGCTCCTGAAACAAATAAAGTGCTTATTAAAAAATATAAAGTTTCCCCCGTTTATGATTATTTAAATAATTCAATTTTGTTATCGATGCAAAAAATGGATACGATTTCCAAGTTTGTATTACTTAGATATCATTATCGATCGCGACGACCAATTATTAATTTTAGTAATAAGAAATATTATAACGGCCAATTAATTTTACCAATCGCCGATAATTTAGTGACACCGGCGTTAGAGTTTATTAATGTTGATACAAGCGAGCTTCCGCGGCAAGTAGAAAAAAACATTTCCACAAACGAAATAAATGCAATTATTGCAAGTATTAAAAACTCCAAAGAAGAAAGCATTGGAATTATTACCCCCTTCCGTAATCAAGCATTCTTAATTAAGGAAATGCTAAAAATCGAAGGCTTAGACCATATTGATGTTGGTACCGTCCATACCTTCCAAGGCGATGAAAAAGATGTCATCTACTTTAGTAGTGGTGTAACTAGACACACATATGATAAAACCTTTGATTGGTTAAAAGATAATCAAGAATTAATTAATGTCGCGACGACAAGAGCAAGGAAAAAATTCGTCCTTGCAACGGATTATGACGAAATTAAGAAACGTTCCAAAGTAAATAATGACTTTTATGAACTAAGTAAATACGTTAAAAATAATGGCAAAGAAGTCGTCTTAACCGAAGTTGGTAGTGCGATGTATGTTAATGGGTATAACTTCCGTAACTTTAATACAAAAAAAGAAAATGAGTTTTTTGAAACAATTAATCACTTACTTTCTTTTGGTGATAAATATGTCGCAAAAAACAAAGTGCGTGTTGCTTCCATTCTTGATAAGTTTACGAATCCAGTTAAACATGACTATGGTTTAAAAGCGGAATTTGATATGGTTATTTTCCGCGTTAGTAATAATTTAGAAATTCCGATTGTCGCGATTGAATTTGATGGTGATGAACATTTTAATAATTCCGATGTTGAACGAAGAGATCGACTCAAAGAACAAATCGCTAAAGACAATAACTTACAAATTATTCGAATTAAAAACGATTATTCAAGAAGATATATGTATATCAAAGATATCCTAATTAATTTATTGAAGTTTTAATGAATAACATTATTTATAAATGGATACATTTAATTTTATTTTTAATCTAACATGGCTATAAACCATCTTGTTCAAAACAAATACAGATATATTTTCAAAACATATCCAATGTGTATATAAGTTGTTTAAATTAGTGTAAGGAATGTATAAGTCACTTCAATAAGTGACTTTTTCTTTAGATGGTTATACTTAGAATAATGTTTTTTTCTTAAAATACTGACCGTAATAATGCTTTATCTTCTTGCAAAGACAATAAAAAAACTCAATATATTTTAACTTAATTGCTATCTTTAATTTTCTTATAGTTATGGTTGTTTTTAAAATTTAAAGGTATATAATTTTTGTTAGTTAGGCTAGCCTAACTTGAGGAAGAGTTTATGATACCACTTGCAGATGCTCCGGTTAATGAGTTACTAAGAATTGAACGATTAATGGGTGTAGAAAAAAATATCCGGCACTTACAATCCTTAGGGTTTACGAAAAACGCAAACCTAACGTTAGTTAAAAATGACCACGGTGATGTGGTTATTATTATTGGTTCTCAAAAAATTGCGATGAATCAAATTTCCTCCTCGCAAATATTTGTTTGCAAAGTAGAAAAGCGAGTTAAGATATGAAAAGATTTGCGCTTGTCGGTAACCCTAATTCAGGAAAGACTACTTTATTTAATTATTTGACTGGTTCAACAGCGAAAGTAGGCAACTGGCCTGGTGTCACAGTTGAACGTAAAGAAGGAAAATACACATCAGAATATTTAGGTGAAAAACAAGAAGTAACAATTGTTGATCTTCCTGGTATATATAGTCTTAATCCATTTACGGATGAAGAAATCGTTAGTCGTAATTATATTATTAATGAAAAACCAGATTTGGTTATTAATATTGTTGATGTAACAAACTTAGAACGAAATCTGTTTTTGTCGACACAATTACTCGAAATTGATATTCCCGTTATTGTTGCGCTTAATATGAATGATATTGCCAAAAAAGAAGGATTAGAAATTAAAGTTGATGAACTAACCAAAAAGCTTGGTGTTGTTTGTGTACCAATCTCCGCAACATCGGGTGATGGTGTTGATAAACTTATGGCAAGAGCGTTCGCTATTAGTAAACACGAACGGCATGGTTGGTCCGTCTTAGAAAACGATAAACATTTTAATGAATTGTTTCAAGAAGTTCATACGATTGTCGAACCAATTAACCAATTAGGATCACACACCTTCCATACAGTTAAATTTATTGAAGGTGATGAACAAGAATATCGTGATCATCCGGAAGTCGCAGAACAAGTTGGAAAAATTGTAGAAGCTTATTTTCCCGATGAAGAAGATAAAGCCGGTAAAGTAACTGAACTCCGGTATGAATATATTCGCCGTGAGTTACCCTTTATTCAAGAAAAAACATTTAGAGCCTCACGTAGCGATAAAATCGATAAAGTACTAACAAATAAGTGGGTAGGAATTCCGATCTTCTTATTTATTATGTTTTTAATCTTCCATTTAACATTCTCAGAAAACTTTTTATTTCTCGGTGGCTTATTTAGTGAATCAGCACTAGAAATTCCTGTCTTAATGAGTGGAAGCGGGATTAACTCACCAGGCGCAATGCTTGCGGCCGCAGTTGAATTATTAAATGAATTGATTGGTAATGGGCTTGAAAGTCTAACGGCATCGTGGGCATCATGGCTTAGTGGTTTACTAGTTGGTGGCGTTTGGGGTGGTGTTAGCGCTGTTTTAGGCTTTGTCCCACAAATTCTTGTCTTATTCTTATTTATTACGATCTTAGAAGATACTGGTTATATGGCGCGTGCCGCCTTTGTAATGGACCGAGCTTTACGTAAATTTGGTTTAGGTGGTAAATCATTCTTACCTTTAATTACGTGCTTTGGCTGTGCGGTACCTGGAATTATGGCGACGCGGACGCTAGAAAGTGAAAAAGAAAAACGTATAACGATTATGCTTTCACCCTTCTTCTCATGTGGAGCGAAACTTCCCATTTGGGCCGCCTTTGCCGGTGTCGTTTATGGTGGAGCATATAAAGAACTCGTTGTCTTTGGCGTTTATCTATTTGGGGTATTAGTCTCCGTTCTTGCTTCAATCTTCTTAAAACGATTTGTTATGAAGGGCCAAGCACAAGGATTTGTGATGGAACTACCAACGTATCGTAAACCTAATGCTAGAAACGTTTATAACGTTTTATCGCAAAAGCTTAAAGGTTATATTACGCGCGTTGCGACGGTTATCGCCCTTAGCACAGTTGTAATTTGGTTCCTATCTTCATTTACCTTTAGTTTTAGAATGGTTGATGAAGCTGAAATTGGCTTATCAATCTTAGGGCAAATTGGCAAATTCATAAATTATGTCTTTATTCCGTTAGGCTGGGCACAAGGAGAAAAAGGCTGGATGTTTACGGTCGCTTCCTTAACTGGTCTATTAGCAAAAGAAAGTGTTTTATCGACACTTGGTGCATTTGGTGGACCTGATTTAGTATTAATTGGTGGATTATCTATTTCCGCAACCTTTAGCTTTATGGCCTTTAACTTATTAACGATCCCTTGTATGGCGGCAGTGAGTGCTGCAAGAAGTGAACTTAATAATAAGTGGCATTTCTGGGGGACAATGTTATTTTGGTTCCTCGTTAGTTATGGTGTAAGTGCATTCATGTATTGGAGTGGCGTTTACTTATGGTTAATTCCAATTATTCTTATTCTCCTTGTTGGTACAATTCTTTTAATGTATGTTCCATTATGGAATAAAGAACGCTTAGAAAAGCGCGCTGCTGCTAAATAAAAATCATTAAAATTATTTATAAAAAAGGCCGTTATTCCTTTATGGAAGGCGGCTTTTTTCTTTTATTACTATTTGTTAGTTTTCATTTGACACTTTAACCTATTATAGGTATGATTTAACTAACTCCGAATCTCGTGAGTGGGGGACCCAACCGTTATTGGGGTGAATCGAATTAATCGTAAGGGCACTTAATGTTCTGAACCCGACAGCTAACCCCGCAGGAGTTATTAAGAGAAATAGCTTTAGCGAGGTTTTAATAATGAATTATGAGACGTATTTATTAATTTTAAAAATTGCAGTCGTAATGATTGTCGGTTTTATTGGCTCAATTATTGCCAGAAAGTTTAAACTCCCGAACGTTTCGGGCTTTTTAGTTTTAGGGTTATTACTTGGCCCTTCAATGGGTTTAATCTTTAAAGGGTTCGAAGGTGTTATCACACCCGCGGATAATAACTCATTAAATTTCTTAGGCCAAATTGCCCTCGCATTTATTGCCTTTTCCATTGGGGCAGAGTTCTCAATTAAATCACTTAAGAAGATGGGTAAACCAGTCGTGATTATGACAACATTCGAAGTGCTTGGCGCTGTTTTAGTTGTCTTTATTGGTTTGTTTTTCCTTCCTAAACCGGAAGCGATTATGCCCAATGGTTATGATCCCTTCACGATGGAAAATATCGCTTTTGCGCTTATTTTAGCCTCAATGTCCGCCGCAACTGCACCAGCGGCTACCTTAATGGTTATGCGGCAATACCGGGCCTATGGTCCACTTACCAAAGCCGTTTTACCAATTACCGCGCTTGATGATATATATGGCATTGTTGTGTTTGGTTTCTTAATTTCCATCGCCCAAATGATTACCTCAACAACTTCGATTCCCATTTGGCAAATGATTTTAAAACCATTTGTGGAAGTGTTTGGTTCAATTCTTATTGGTTTAATAATAGGTGGAATTTTATCGTTAGTTATTAATAAATTTGATAAGCTTCGTGATGACTTACAAGTACTTGCTGTTTTAACTGTATTATTAACCGTTGGAGGAATTGAAGTACTTAATGAAGTAATAAAAAATTCCGGATTTATCTTTAATCAATTATTAGCAAACATTATGATTGGCACAATGATTGCAAATATGGCCAGAAGACCAGCGAAAACATTTGATGCGATTAATGACTTTGCCACACCATTTTATGTAATCTTCTTTGTCTTAGCTGGCGCTAGTATTGACTTAGCAATTTTAGGCGCTCAACCATTAATTCTTTTAATTGCTGGCGTTTATGTTCTTGCTCGAGGATTTGGTAAATGGTCCGGGGTCGCCTTTGGCGCAAAACTTGCAAAAGCGGAGCCGACTGTTCAAAAGTATTTAGGCTTTGCTTTATTACCGCAAGGCGGGGTATCAATTGGCTTACTATCAATTGTTGCTGTTACAATGTCAGAAGGAATATATAAAAACATTTCAACCGTTATTATGTTATCAATTCTTGTGTATGAAACATTTGGTCCATTATTCGCGAAGTTTGCAATTTCTAAAGCTGGTGAAATTAACGGCCTTGACCGCCTTGAAGAACTTTCTGGTTTAGAAGGAATTGA
>CAZRJV010000039.1:1226-12802 GCA_964600625.1 uncultured Acholeplasmataceae bacterium | reverse complement strand
TCGCCAACTATCGCCGATTTTTTTATTTATTCAAAAATTTAATGCGCTAATTGGCTCATTCAATATAGAAAAAGTCAAGATATATGCAATCTTTTCTAAGTTCGTGAAATTAATTCTCGCTTTAGCGAGCTAATGGTTTCAAAACATGGCAGTTTTCGGCCTATGTTTATATGATATTTTATAGATATGAAAAACACTGAAAGAAAAAACGAAGGCTTTTATAAGAAAATGTCACTAAATAGTGTGCTTAATTTTCCCAAGGCAACTTTTAATTTTATCAAGTTGCCAAAAGCTTACAAGAACAGCAGAGGTAAATATGTAACCTATGAAGCGAGTTTTTTACTTATGGGTATTTTGCCTCTTACTTTCGCCTGCACTGATAGCGATATGGAATACCTAGCTGTTTATTACAAGTTAGGGAACAATCTACGAAATAAATTTCGATTAGAACTACATTACGAATGCACAAAAGGAATTAAAAACGCTGGTAATGAATGGGATGGAAATCCTTGGTATCGGGTGAATTTATTTACTAAGCCGGATAATCCAAGTTTTGTAATTTGTTGGATCAATGAAAAATCAACAATTCAAAGAATCAAGTCGTTGCCTGACTTAGACAAAGCGTTTGCGTTCAGAGGAAGCTAGATGTCAAAGAACGGAAAAATCCGAAAGTTAAGCGGATTCTCAATAAGTATGATCGTGTTAGCGGTAGCTATCGGCGTAGGTATTATATTTATGAATTTAAACAATCAATTTGATTGGGTAAAAATACTTAATTAATTGCTATTAAAAGGAGAAAATTATTATGGCAAAAAGAAAAAAGAGTAGAGTCGGTTGGTTAGTAGCAGCGGTCGCTGTATTGGGTGTTGGCGTTCTTGGGTTCGCAACAGGCGGCTTCTTGGATTGGGATAAAGAATCCATGAAAGATCGTTTTGTTCCTAAAACTGAATTAGCTGTAAAAAAAGTAGAAATTGGTGGGCTTATTCCTGCGGCAAAAGCAACAATTACAAAATCAGAAGGCGGAGTTCATGTTATTGGTGGCGAAATTCCTTTACAAGCTGAAGAAACCGAAGAATTAGGAGTTGGTCACTATCTTGAATTAAAATTCACGCTTAAACACGCTATGGAAGCGACAGCTTTACAAGTTACTCATGGCGAACAAGTTACTGTATTAGGCGAAGAAGATGAATGGTTACCTGAAAAGAACATCTTAAAGGAAACAAAAGTTAGTTATGTTGTCGAGGTTGATGAACTTGACTATGTTTTATTGTTTGATCAAGATGGCGATTTTACTACTGAAGAAGATCAAGTATTAATTACTATTACTTTTGATGAAGAAATTGTTTTAGGAGTTGCTGAAGAAATCTCTGAAGCGGCATCCGCTTAAAAATAAAAAATAAGGAGATTTATTATGTCTAAAAAAAGAACTGGACTTTTAATAAGTGCGGCTGCTTTGCTTGGAGTTGCCGCACTTGGATTTGCGACAAGTGGATTCCAAAATTGGAATAAAGATGATATGAAGGATAAATTTGTTCCTGATGTTCAAGCGAAAGCTTTAATCAATAGCACAGAATTAACTTATGATGCTCTCGTTGAGCTTCGTGATGAAAAGGAACTTGTTCCTGGCACTTATTATCGGATTACCGATTATAAAACAACAACAACTCAGGAAGGAAGCCGCTCAGCTGGACATCCTTTTGATGTTATAGTTTTAGCGTTAGATGAAGGAACGCTTAGCGAAAATGCTCATGCTTTACAATCAAAAAGAGATACTGCTGGTTATTTCGCGGATAGCGATTTAGCTAGTTGGAAATTAAAATATACGCTTGATAATGATTCAGATAAATATGCATGGGCGGATTCCGAAAGCGGTAAAGGTGTTATTTATCAGCTTGTTGATGAATATAACAATGATCTTGCTTATGATTTTAAAAATATTCAATTTAAACGTTGGATGATTGAAGATTTTGATAAAGAAAGTTATCCAGAAGATGATATTGTTGGTAATTATTTTGGTATTTATGATGAAAAGAATAATATTATTCCTAAAGATGCAATTTTAGATGAAGGAGATTCGATTTGGTTATATACATTTTCAGTTTATTTTAAAGAAGATACAAAAAATGTTATTGATGTAACTACTTTACAAGAATATGTTTTAAGTGATGAAGGTTTTGCTTATAGGAATTATAATAATAAAATTGGTGAATATGTCTGTGCTATTTATAATGAAACTTTAGGATTAAGTGAATATAAAACGTGCTTAGGAAATAATGTTTTTGTTCATTTTTCTGAATATGAAGAAGGTGCTTCATATGATGAATTCTATGGATTCTATTCCAACACTATTGGTAATGGATTCTATTCCAACACTATTGGTAATTCTTTCTATTACAACACTATTGGTAATGATTTCTATTCCAACACTATTGGTAATGATTTCTATTCCAACACTATTGGTAATGGATTCAATTACAACACTATTGGTAATTCTTTCAATTCCAACATTATTGGTAATGATTTCTATTACAACACTATTGGTAATGATTTCTATTCCAACACTATTGGTAATGGATTCTATTCCAACACTATTGGTAATTCTTTCTATTACAACACTATTGGTAATGATATTAGGTATATTGAATTAGTTGGTGGGGATTCCAACGCTAATGCGCGGTTTATTACTATTGAAAGTGGTATAAAAGGAAGTTATAATCTGAAGCTTAATTTGAGCGATAGCGGTTTATTTGGAAACGTTTATCCTGTTACGATCAAACAAGCTTCTGATGAATCAATTTTAATGTTATGGCAAATTGATGCTACATCTATCGGCGGCAAATATAAAACAAGTCCTTCAGGTGAATGGCTTGATATTGAAATTTAATCAACGGAAAGGAAAATAAATGAGGTGAATTTATGAAAGTTAAAAGAATTAAATTTGCAATTCCAGTAATCGCGGCAACGCTATTACTGGGGTGTGCGCCTGGTCAAGTCGATAATAAAGTAGTGGGCGAACCGATTCCTGTAGGCTTTAAAGAAGGTATTAAATATGCGGCAGTAAATACGAATGATGTATATCAGCTTACTGCGGTTATTGAGCCTGATTACGCATTTAATAAGAATGTTATCTGGTCGATTGATTTTGATTCAGAAGATGCATCAAGCACAGATGATGATGAATGGAAAGTTGGTAAAGTGGTTACTAACTATGTTCAAATTACAACTGAAGGTAATGTCGCTAATGTTTCCTTTGTTGCGCCTTTTGGCTCGCAAATCGCGATTAAAGCAACTGCGGAAGCTGATCCAGATGTCTTCGCTACTTGCACAGTTAATTACTATAAAAGAATGAATGCCACGCTACCGAATAGAGTTTTTGATGCAGCTAGTGGTAATGAGCTTATTAATCCGATTACCTTCACTGAAACATTTGGAACAAAGCCTTATCAAGGCGCTAAAAAAATTACTTATAAATATGGAGCTAACTTTTACTGGCAAGGTTCAGCGTATAAATCTGGTGTGGTTACTAAAGTAACGGATACAGTAAATGTGAGCGATCCATCATATCAAAGTGGAATGAATTTCGATTTAATTGAGAAAATGTCCTATAAAATCAGTCAGCAAACAACTAAAACTTTGAATTTAGCGACATTATCACGAGTTTTAGGTGGTGGTGCAGCTAGTAAAGAATTTATTACAAACCTTTATCATTACATTAAAACTACCAAAGCATCTGGAACAGTTGCTAACGCAGATTTCTATATTCCAGTAACTGCTTATTGTGATGGTGTTCAATATAATGATATCAGCGCTTTAAAAGTAACTGAATCAGGCATTGTTTATAGTTTAGTTAGAGTAGATGTCAGTGGAATTGATTTACAAAGCGGAATGACAATCAGCTTTGCAGATTCTCAAATTAATTATTAAATAAAAGGTGGTGAAACATATGGCGAAAAAGCAAGCCGCTAGTAAAACAAGATTGCCTCTTATCATTATTGGTGTGCTTGCTTTATTAGGCTTTATAGGTGGTCTTGTTGGTATTTTATTAAATAAAGATAATTTAACGCCATCTGGCATTTATTGGATGGAAGAAACAACATTTATTAAAAATGCATCCGAAGGTGATGAATTTACTTTATCAACAAGATTAGAATTACCATTTTGGAGTTATGATGAAAGTGAAAGCTTTGAATTCACTGAAATTGATAGGCAAAATCTATTAGTAAAAGTGGTTAAAAATACAGGTGAATCAATAGATGTAAGCGTATCAAACGCTTATCAAACAATTGTTTATACAGTATCAATTTCTCAGTCGGTGTTTCCAGTTAAATCGATTTCGTTAAATGAAAGCGACTTAACATTTAAAAGGAGTTAATCATGAAGAGATTTAAAAATAGTTTATTATTTGTAACGCTTAGCATTGGCGTTTTCATAACCTCCTTTCTTGCGCTAGATTCGGCCGCTGCTGTGGTCTCAGCGGCCGATGACAGTGCGCCTAAAGGCGAATTTGCATCTGATTATTTAACATTAGAAGGTAAATATACAAGCGAAGCTTGGATCAGGAATAGTTTTAATGATAATTTCGATCGCTGGGAAAATTACGCTTTAAGTAAAACAGCGAAAAAGAAGATTGAAGATTCAACTTTGGGGAAAAGAAATCCTATCGTATTTTTTAATGTTAATCCATCAATGGATATTGATGAAATAATGGAAATTGGTTTTGAATTTTCTTATGTTAAAAGTGGCGGTATGACTTACTACACTAATGAATATGAATTTGTAATAGAAACTGAAGTTATTTGGAATGGCGGTAATGCTGGATATATTGAAAAGACTTCGATTACAGATGTAAACATTGGTAAAACGAAAGCTGTTAATAGTGTTAAATCCAGCGATATGCACCGTATGCATTTTACGGAAGGAAAGAATCATTTATTGAATGATTATCGTGATGTTACTATAACTGAATATAACTTTGATATTGATGGAAGTTATACAAGGGATGTGCGTATTGAAAATAAACAAGTTAAGAAAATTAATGAATTTATATTTAATATTCCTTCTATTGGTTCAACTGAAGTTATTAAAAATTTCTATCAAGCAAGTGGTTATATTGATAAATATGGCGATTCAATTCGCGATTCTGGCATCTTTGATTATTACTATAGTGGTGGTAACAGTGGGTATACAACTTATGGCGCATTAAAAGCTGGCGCACTTAAAAATTTGAATTATACGCATTATCTTGTTTTGCCGATTGGCGCGACTGAAAATTTAGACATTCATTATTTACAAGCGACATTAAAGCTATCTGATGGGACTGTTATATCACCAGATATTGATTATGTCGAAGTTCCTGGTCAACCAGATAATGTTAAAGCTTTTAGATTTACTAAAGTTAATGGAACGTGGACAACAAAAAATGCTGTTTATTTTCCGGGTGAACGCTATTATAAAGCTAAGTCTATTCTTCTTGAAAGTGTAACTTATAGCGCTACTGCGCAAAAGAATGATCCTATTGTTGCTTATACTGGTGCTATTTATGGTGATGGCTGGATTGAATATGCATCGCTTAGGAAAAACACTCCGTTGGTTTTAGGGAGTGAAATAGCTCTTAATTATGAATTCCAGAGCCGCGCTACTGGTATGATCGTAGTTATACCAGAGGAAGTAACTGATGCTGAAGTGTTATTTCTTTTTGAAGAAAATCCACATGATTTTGATGATATTGTCGGCGATCCATTTTACATTATTTTAACTGATGAAAATGGGAATTTAGGGCCGAAGGGCGAACTGCCTTTGGAAAGAGATCCTAATGAAAATAAATCTTGGTGGGATAAAATTAAATCGGCTTGGAATGATTTATTTGGTAATAATTCAACAGCTAATAGTGTGCTTACATTAATTAAAGCATTTGCGATTATTATTGGGATTTTATTTCTAATCTCGTTAATTATTAAACTTGTTAATTTCTTTGCTTCTTTAAAATCTTTGTGGGGAAAGGATAAAGATTAAATGAAGTATAAAATTAACTACAAAAAAGCATTGGGTAAATTACTCGGTGCTTTTGTTATATTAGTTTTTGTTTTCTATTTTTTAACTACTTGTTCTTTAGTAACGCATAGATCTTTAGATTCGGTAACTAATACAACTTGGTATGCTAACGATTTAACTGTTTTCTTTTACAACGAAGAAAACGGCACATTATTTGATAACGAAACGAGGGAAAAGTTCCGCTACACACAAGATAACGGTTATATCTACGCATATTCCATTGAATCACTCAATTTAGATGGTAAGGATGAATATCCTATCTATGAATTCACACATCTAGGCGAAAGGCTCTACTGTTCTACTATCAATGTTATGTTTTACGCGGAAAGCGTGGTATATGGATAATGAAAGCATTTTTTAAAGCTTTGCCAGGCAAGATGAAAGCTGTTGATTATCGGCATTATATATCTCTCGGATTATTAATAGTTTTAACTGTATTTATTGCTATTATTCGGCCTGAAATATATGTGCGATTATGGCATTCAATAATTACATTTTTAAAGACTCTAGGAAACATTTTTGTTCCATTAGATGTTGCTGCGCCTATTGAGCCGCCTAAATTAGATGAATATAAAGGTGTTGTTGCGCAAGATTTTCAATCGTTGATTTATGATTTTAAAATAGTTAGCTTAGCACTATTTAATCCAGATGTTGCTGGATTTTATGGAATCGATTTGATTAATTTTTTAACTAAAGTTTTAAGAATATTAATTTGGATTCCGATGATCCTCGTGTTCTTTATGCTTATAACAGCATTAGTTTTAAAAGAAAAGCCAGCGGAGGAAAACGAAGAATCGAAAGCTTTAATTAATTTTAAAAAATGGGAAAATAAATTACTGCCTATTAGAAATTGGTTTAAACAATTCGCGGATTTTCTAGCTAAAAAAAAGAATCGTTTTTATTCGATCGCGTTTATATTAATTATAGCAACCGCTTATCGCGTATTACCGCTTGCTATTGATGCTATAAGCGTTTATTTTAACTTGGTAAAATTCTTTGATTTTAATATATTTTTTAATTTAACAACTATGGCCGCATTTGATATATTCATGATCGTAACTTATTACAATAAATTTATTTTAACTATTTTGTTAATAGTCATATTTATCGTTTTAAGGGGTTATTTTGGCCGCAAAAAATTATCGCGTATGCAAGAAGCAAATGAGGAAGTTGCGGATAGTTTAGCGGTCGCAACTTTGATTACTGGGCCGCCTGGCTCTGGTAAAACATTTATGGCAACTAGTTTAACTTTAGATGTTGAAATGCAATTTAGAAATAGCGCTTTTGATATTATAAAAAAATATTATCAAATGTTTCCAGAGTTCGATTTTAACGCTTTTGAAGATTGGATATTACAATCAATCCAGGATCGAACATTAGTTAATCGCGCACAAATTAAAGCGGCTATTGAACGCAAATGGGCGGATTTCTTAGCTAAGCATGATAAAGCTATTATATTTAATTATGATTATGAAAAGAATTCATTATTGTTCTTTGATGGCATTAAATTTATATCATTAAAAGATGCACTTATACAATATGGACAAGCGTATTTCCTATACTTTACCGATAAAGCTTTATGCTTCTCAAATTTAGCGGTTAAGCATCAATACGAACGCAAAGGACATTTTCCGCTATATGACTATGATTATATTAATAAGAACAAACGGAAATGGGCTTTAAACGCTAAATACAGTTCAATCCTTAACTTTGACAGCCGCCGTATCCTTAATCATGTCGATCCTTATGATTCTAAGCGCTGGTATATTATGGATGGGCAAGTTGAATTGGTAACGGAAATCGATAAAGAACGCGGTAATCAAATGGATCATGTTGGATTAGATAAACGCAGCGCAGAAGCCAATCAAAAGAATGATGGTTATAATAGATCGCTTAAACTTACGCGGCACGAATTTACCATCGATAGCAAGCCATTTACTAAGGTCTTATTTGATACGCAACGCGAGCAATCGGTAAACGCTGATTTACGCGAAATTAATGAAGATAGAATAACTATTCAAACGAGCAAAAAAGAAGTTGAAATTACTCTTCCTTTTGTCTGGCTTGATTACTTAATTTTTAATCCGATCATAGATGCTTATATTAAATATCATTATGATTTTAGGGCGAAGAGAAAAGACAAAACGCTTTATAATTATTTAGCAACTAAACTAATAAATCCGCTTTATCGACATCTGACAAAGCTCAGTAACATTTACGGTTATAAAGCAGTGGATTATATTCGTGAAACTGGAGTTACTGGTGAGCATCGCGGCGAATCGAAAACAATGGTCTATTATTTTATCAATCAAAAAATGTTAGCTGATAGATATGCCACAGATGCTTATTCTGCCTTCTTTGATAACGAGCGGTCATTAGCTAAGGCTGGGTTCATTGATGCCGAAATCTATGGCTCTAGCCGCGCCACAGTGAACGAGCTCGATTTGCAAAACAGTTATATGATTAATGAAATTAAAGAAGCAACATCCGCGAATGCCGAATTAGTTAAAACGGATATAAAAAAATAGTTGTTTTTGGGTATCAAAAAATATTAAAAGTTAAAATGATATATAAAATATGATAATTTATCATAATATAAAAACAAGAAAACATAAGATAATAAAAGGAAAAATAAAAAATAGCAAGATTTAATAAATGTGTTTTGCAATTCTCATTGGCTGCACCATAACGAATAAAAGTCGCTTGTTAAGCGGCTTTTTTATTTACTGGGTATCTTTTGGGTATCTTTTGGGTATCTCAGTTATTTTGGTTATTCTATATCAAATTTATCCATCATTTCAATTTCATCTTCTTTGTTGCTGTGATAGTAAATATCGAGTGTTGTTTTAAGCGATGATCTACCTAATCTTTTGGTAATTGTATCTGCTTCTGATTTACTATTAAATTGATTTAAAAGCCAGGTATTATTGGTATGCCTGATTTCATGAATTTTAATTTTTGGAAGCTTTGCTTTAATAATATGATCGTTAAAATGTTTCCTTATTGTTGTTGCGCCTAATGGCTGATTTTTTCCAAAAAAAAGATAAGACTCTGGGTTAGATCCATATGCTATTTTTAAGTCCTTGAATTGTCTTAAAATCGCATCATTTAAATAAACTAAACGATTGCCAGCTGCGGTTTTAGTTGGTGATATTTCTGATTGCCCTGTGCTTAATCGGTTATTCGCGGTTTTATAAATATGAATAGTTCTATTATCTGGATCGAAGTCTTTCCACTGCAAAGCCAGTGTTTCGCCGATTCGAGCGCCTGAATAGAACATCCATTGGAATAACACTTTATAAGGATCATTATCGTTAAATGTTTTTATAAATTGTTGATATTGCTCAAAAGTCCACACTGTATAATTTGTTTTTTGAATTTCATTGTTATTTATCGATTCTAGGGCGATTTGCGAGCGTTTATAAAGGCTATCAGATATAAACTCTCTTTTATAAGCAAACTCGCTAATTTGGCGCATATCGGTCAATATGCGATTTTTATGAGCGTTAGAAACATCTAAAGAATTTATATTGTTTTCAAAATTATTTAATGATTGTAAGCTATAAATTTGTTCTAATTTTTTATCTTCAAATCCAGGCATTATATATTTGTTAATTCGGCCCACTACTCCTGCCAGAGTTGAAGGTCGGACCTTAGTTGATAGATAAGATGTATAAAGATCTATCAACGCTACAAAATCGCCTTTAACTGATTTATAACCTGCTTTACTAATAAATTCGTTTTTAGCTCGCTCAAAATCCGCTAATGCATCGGCTTTCGAAAAATAGCCGCGTTTTTTAAAATGCCGCCGCGTTCCATCCTCAAAAGTGATGGTTGTATCGATCATCCATCTTTTAGGATTATAATCGCACCGCCTAACTGAGTTCCCCATAGTGCTTTTATTTTATCATATTTTATTATTTACTTATCATATTTTTTTATTATGTCTAAAACTTGCGTTGTTGCATCTTTGATTTTTTTAAAGTCTGATCTTGTAATGTTTATATCTTCCTTTATTCCTGCTATATCATTTAGTGAACAATTAAATAACTTTGTTAATTTTATAGCTACTTCAAGTGTCAAATCAACAAAGCCTCTTTCAATATGTCCATAGTTAGATTTAGACATATTTAAAACATCAGCAACTTGTTTTTGCGTTAGGTTAGCATCTTTTCTCAAATTCTCAATATTGAATTTCATAGTGCCTCCATCTTAATAATACTTTAAAAACTCATAATATTGTTTTTTTATGTTGACAATGCTAATAATATGAGTAAAATAAAAGTGAAAGGTTAAGAATATTAACTAACAAACAAGAAAGGAATTAAGAAATGGTTAAAGAAAAATTAGACTTGTTGTTAAAAGATGCTTGGGATTATAAGGATTTAATGACTTATGAGGGCTTGCCATTAAATGCCAGTTACAAAGTTTTATCTGAAGCAATCAAACTTGGCGCTGGTATTAGGTTTTCAACTACAAAAAAAATATCAGTTGAAAAGTATTTAAAACTTAAAGGCATTGATCGCATGAATGAAATCAATGTTTTAAAACTAGCTCTTAATGAAAGGAATAATAAGAATGAAATTTAAAGATGGAACAGTCGAACAAGCTAATAAATTATACACGCTCTTAATTGAGCATAAAGGGCAATTTATAACGCAAGAATATATCTGCTCACGACTACCGCATTATTTTAAAGCTGTCAAAAACACAGATGGCGGAACCGATATTTGCCGCGATATTTGGACAGCAGTTCAATACATTAATTATAGCGATGACTTCGACAATATAGTAATGATTAAAAATCGCAGTTATAAAATTGCTAATTCAGCTGAAAGTGAAGCCTATTATAAGAATTTACGATCGAATGGAATTAAGCAGTTAGTAAGGGCTAAATTTGTTCGTGATAAAAATAGAAATATTGGTCAATTATCTTTATTTGATTTTCAAAATCAAGCCGATGAAATAGATGAAAGCGAATTGGATCGTGTTGTTGATTTAGTTTATAAAGAATTAAAATCAACTGCAAAACTGGGTTAAAAGGAGTTTAATTATGGAAAAAGAAAAAAAGCCGAATCTTAATGATTATGACAAAAAAAAATATTGGTGGATTAAGCTGAGTGAAAATTTTATGTCTGGTGAAATAGTTGATTATATTTTAGCTCAAAAAGATGGTTCCGATTATGTAATGATTTATTTAATGCTAGTTATGTTGGCTATAAATAAAAATGGAAAACTTTGTTTAACAGTCAATGGAATTGATATTCCTTTTGATGATCAGAAACTGCAACGCGATTTAAAACATTGGTCAATCGATACAGTGCGCACAGCTATTAATGCTTTGGTTAAATTAGACTTGCTTTACTATGATGCAAAAAAGATTTTATCAATTTCTAATTTTAAAGAATTAGTTGGCAGTGAAACAAGAGCGGCTAAACGACAAAGAGAATGGCGAGAACAAAATAAAGGTATTGAATCAAAAGATAACAATAAGTGTGACAATGTCACAACACTTGAGTGTGACA
>CAZRJV010000039.1:0-1126 GCA_964600625.1 uncultured Acholeplasmataceae bacterium | reverse complement strand
AGTGTGACAATGTCACAACACTTGAGTGTGACAGTGTCACGCAAGAGATAAGAGATAAAGATATAAGAGATAAAGATAATAAGATAGTAGATAGTATATCTAAAGATATCCTTAAAGAAGACAATGACTTTAATAAATCAATTAAAGGCATTGAAGAAGCTGAGTATTCGGCCACTAAAAAACTCTTTAATGATGCGGTTATCACTACTGATATGATTGGTGCTATTGATGATATTTTTAATAAAAGTAATTTAAATGATTATGTTATTTCTTTGATTGTGAATGATATTATGCAGTTTAGTAAAGGAAAAATATATAATCCTATTGCTTATTTTAATACTGCTTTTCCTAAACAAGAATACTTGTGGAAAACATTAGGAAATAAATCTTCTGATAAATTTGATTTAGATCCTGATGATTATAAAGAAATCATTGAGAATGCTAAAAAAGTCTGGTTTAACAACGCAGTAAACGAAGGAGGTAACGAATGATGATTTATTGCGCGTATTTTATAAGCACTGAAAATGCTATCAATCAGCTAGTAAAAAAGAATTTTAAAAACGGTATTTTCATTGATCCAAATAACAGTCCTGGAACTTGGGACATGAATTTCCATGTGTTCGAAAAAATTGGGGCGCGAAAGTTCAGGGTCCGAACTTTTGAAAGACTGAAATACGCAGTGGACTTCTTATCAGGAAAGGAGGCGGAAAATGAGTTACAAAGTAGAATCAGCTAAACACGCTTTAAACAAATTTAGCGATTGTGGCGATTATGAAACAGTGCGCACTCTGATTGAACGCGCATTAAGTCTGGATGAAGATGACAAAATGCTACTTAAATTAAAGCATATCAATCGATGGTCATTCGATAAAATCGCGGAAACTATTGGCTATTCACGAACGCAGACTCGGCGGAAATACTTTAAGGCGTTAGAATTATATTTCGATTTTTATTCTGATTTAAAATTATCTACTTATGGAAAGCGAGAAATTAAAGATGAAATTAGAAGGTGAAGTTATGGTCCTTAGCGATGCAGCTGAACGATTAAAAATTGGCGAATCAAAATTATTCAAATATTATTTTAACGGTCATTATGAAAATATTGAAAAAATGGTATACAACTATA
>CAZRJV010000038.1:11082-12858 GCA_964600625.1 uncultured Acholeplasmataceae bacterium | reverse complement strand
AAATACTTGACTATTTAATAGTTATCTCCTTGTTTTAATACTTTAAAAGGGCTAAAAATGGAACATCTTCAAGATATTTGCGACCTTTTAGGTCTTCTAACTCAATTAAAAAAACCGCTCCAGCAACAACTCCTCCTAATTTTTCAATTAGTTCAATAGTTGCTTTAATGGTACCACCAGTAGCTAATAGATCATCAATAACCAATACCTTTTGTCCTGGTTTAATAGCATCTTTATGAAGTGACAATTCATTATTACCATATTCCAAATCATAAGCTACGCTAATTGCTTCTCTTGGTAACTTTCCTGGTTTTCTAACTGGAGCAAAACCAATTTTTAAATTGTTTGCTACAGGACAGCCAAAAATGAAACCTCTTGCTTCAGGCCCAACAATAACTTCAGCTCCTACATTTTTAGCAAAATCAGTCATTTCACTAACTGCATAATGATAAGCTTCACCATCTAGCATAAGCGGTGTGATGTCTCTAAATAAAATTCCTTCTTTAGGAAATCCTGCTACAGTAGCAATATAATTGCTTAAATCAATTTTTGGTTTCATATTATCCCCTTTTTCTAAAAAAATCTACTCTTATATTTTACTCTATTATGTGATTATATTCAAGTTATAGAGTATAATATAGGTGGTGATAAGATGAAACCTTTAGCATATCGGCTCCGTCCAACCGAATTTAGTGAAGTAGTTGGACAAGATCATTTAGTTGGAAAAAATGGTATTTTAACGAAAATGATTGCGACAAATAAATATTTATCGTTTGTTTTATATGGAAATCCAGGCACTGGTAAAACGACAATTGCAACTATTTTTAGTAATAAGTCTAAACTTGACACTTACTTTTTTAATGCTTCTACTGACAATAAGGCTAAACTTATGGACATTATTGATACTACTACCTATCATGACATTTTATTAATAATTGATGAAATTCATCGGATGAAATCCGATATTCAAGATTACTTATTACCCTTTATTGAAAATGGTAAAGTAACAATTATCGGATTAACAGCTCTAAATCCTTATCAAAACATCAACCCCGCTATTCGCTCTCGCTGTCACCTATATCAAGTAAATGATTTAGCTGATGATGATTTAAAGAATGTTATTAAAAGGGGGTTAAAAGAACTTGATGTTCGAATTGCAATTGATGATAATGCCCTTGATTTAATTATTAGATTTTCTAATCACGAAGTGCGAAGTGCCCTCAACTTGTTAGAAGCAAGTTCTCTTTTATTAAATGATGGCGATATTCTAACATCAAGTATCGTAAGAATGGTAATGGGAAAACCAAATTTAGATCTTGATGGTAATCAAGATAATTTCTATGAACTATTGTCAGCTCTCCAAAAATCAATTAGAGGTTCCGATGTTCACGCCAGTATTCACTACTTGGCCCGTTTAATTGTACTAGGTGATTTAGAATCAATTGCCCGGCGATTAATGGTGATTGTTTATGAAGATATTGGACTAGCTAATCCTAATTTAGCACCAAAGGTCGTAACGGCATGTGATGTTGCTAAAAAAACCGGGTTACCTGAAGCTCGAATTCCGCTTGCTAGCATCGTAATTGAAATGGCATTAAGTCCTAAATCAAATTCAGCTTATTTAGCTATTGATCAAGCCTTATCAGACTTAGCAAATATTGACACTGGAGTTATTCCCCCTCACGCTGACAATAAAGAAATCAAAAAAAATCCAGAAATATATCACTATCCGCATGATGATAAAAACTCATTAAATGATCAAAGTTATTTACCTGA
>CAZRJV010000038.1:0-10982 GCA_964600625.1 uncultured Acholeplasmataceae bacterium | reverse complement strand
GTTCCGATTATTACTGGAATAATAATTGGGTTTCTTTTAATTTGTTTATAGATATAACGACTTGCTTCGTTTCTAATATTTCTCTTATAGTCATTCCAATTAATATATTTTCCAATCAATTCCTTCTTAGACACTTCAAGGAAAATCTCTTTTAAGTGTTCTAAGATATTATAAGTTTCATGATGATAAGAAAAACCTTTGGTAATAATTTCGATATCATTATCAATAATTTGTCGTTTTTTTGCATTAACATTTGCAATAATTAAAATTACTCCATCTTCAGCTAATAACTCACGATCTCTTAAAATAACATCATTATAATTATCAAGTGGCGTTCCATCAATTAAAATATCACCAGTTCTAATTTCATTTTTACTAACATAAAATCTGTTTTTATCAAAGGTGACAACGTCGCCGTTATCACAAACAATAATATCGTCGGGCTGGTATCCAATTTCTTGAATTAGTTTTTTAACTCGATTTTGATGTTGAAACTCGCCGATAACGGGAATAACATATTTAGGTCTAAATAGATTTGTCATCATCACTACTTCATCTGCTGATGCGTGTGATGTTGATAATAATTTCCGGTCGATTTGTTTAATTGTTGATTCACCACGATATAAAATATCTAGTGTTCTTGAAGCCATTCTTTCAGTTCCAGGAATTGGTGGTGTTAATAAAACAATGGTATCATTTTCTTCAATATGAATCAGTCGGTCAGCTTTTTTTGCCATCCGTTGAAGCATATAAAAAGGTTCGTGTCTTTTTCCAATTACGATGGCGACTAAGTCGCTTTGATTGTTCTTGTTTTTATCATCAATAAATCGCAAATTAACAAAAGAACCCTCAGGAAAACTAAGATAGCCATTTTGTAAAGCAATGTCAACAATTCGTTGGGCTTTGCGGCCAATTAGAGCAATCTTTTTATTATGTGACACCGCAACATTAATTACCCACTGAATCTTTTGTAAATCAGAAGCAAATAAAGAAACAATTAATCGACCTTTAGCTTGGTTAAATACATTTTCAATTTGATGTCTTAATAAATCTAGATTTTGAAATCCGCTATGATAAGATCCTACTGATTCAATTAATAAAGCTAATACACCTTTATTAGCAATTTCATTAATCTTTTTAAAATCAGTTCTATATTTGTCATCTCTACTTTGTTTAAGGGTAAATTCACTAGTATAAACAATAACTCCTTGTTTAGTTTCAATAGCTATTCCAACCGCTTCTGGAATTGAGTGGGTCGTATCAAAAAAAGATACCTTGGCGTTATTAAACGATAAAACAGCATCTGATTTCACTGGAATAAACTGATGTTCAGCTAAATTAAAGTCAGCTTCTTCTAAACTATCTTTAATGAATTCTAATGCTAAATGAGTACCATAAATAGGTACCTTTAAATCTTTTAAAAGATATGGTAGTGCTCCGACATGATCTTCATGTGGGTGAGATATAAAAATACCCACTATTCTTTTTTGAGCTGCGATTAACATTTTGTAATCTGGAATGATTTCATCAACTCCATATAATTCATTAGTTGGATATTTTAAACCAGCATCTAAAATATATATTTCTTCACCGACTTCAACACAATACATGTTTTTGCCGTTTTCGCCTAGTCCACCTAACGCAAAAAACTTTACTTGTTTCATTTTAATTCACTTCCCCTTTGAATCGTTGTTTTTTCTAACATTATTATATCATATTGCAAACCAAACTGCCATTATCATTGCTTTTTAGACTAAATAAGGATGTCGAAATATTTATAGTTTCTAAAGGTTTGTCTTTATGATAAAATATGATTGGTGATATAATGGCAATTAATTATCCAATTAAGAAAAAAAGTAAAGAAAAAAAGTTTGTTCCTTCAAATCTTGGAATGACTTTAGAATCGGATTTAGATGAGACCAATAAGTATTATTTAATTAATGAGATGGCAATTATTCATAAAAAACCAACGCCAATTCAAATCGTTGATGTCTCATATCCAGCTAGGAATAAAGCAAAGATCGTTGAAGCTTATTATAAGACGCCCTCTACTACTGACTATAATGGTATTTATCAAGGACGATATATTGATTTTGACGCCAAAGAAACTAGTTCTAAGACTTCATTACCACTAAAAAATATTCACCTTCATCAAATACAACATTTAAAAGATGTTGATAAACATGGTGGAATTGCTTTTTTAATTGTCCATTGGAAATACTATGATGAATATTATTATCTACCTTGCGAAGTATTGTTTGAGTTTTGGGATAATAAAAAGGATGGACGTAAATCCATCCCTTATCAAACTTTTAAAGAGCGCGCTCACCTAATTAAATTTGCTTATAATCCAAGAATTGACTATTTAGATATTATACGACTCTACTATCTTTAGTTATTAGTCGTTGGTGAACTAATAAAATGATTACTAAAGCTACACCAGTATTAACCGCCATATAAGGTAGATTATAGGCTATAAATGAATAGTAAAATGCTGTCATACCTTCAGGTGCCCATTGGCCAAAAAAGACAGCCCCAGAAAATCCGTGTGACAGATATCTAACAAATCCACCTAATAAAACTGCAATAACTGTAAAGCCAATTCGACCTCGATTGGCTTTTTTCATAAATAATCCCGCAACAAATCCTAATAAAGTATAGGGGATTAAATAGTCAAAAAACACTGAGCCCCAATGGTAGATAATAGCTCCGTCAACCAAAAAATTAACAATAGAATACGTAAATCCCACTAAAGCACCTTGAAGAGAACCATTTCTTAAGGCGAAAATAAACAACGGCAACATCGATAATGAAAAACTGCCTCCATAAGGAAGTTTGAACCCAGGCATCATATCCCCTAATACTGATAGTATTACAGATAATGCCACCATTATTGAGCCTTCGGTTAGCACTTGCACACTCATTTTTGTTGATACTAACGCTGAATTATTTTTTGAAATTAAAGTATAGATTGATCTAATTAAGATCGCTATTAAAATTAAAATTGAAGCAAGCGATAATGCCCAAGCAAAATTATTGAATTCATCAAATCCAACCGGGAATGTAAAAAGATTAAAAGTATTAATAAATATTAAAATGATTGATAAAATAATTTCCGATAGTAAAAGACCAAAAACTATATCTTCTTTTTTATCATTAAATAAATTAAAAACCTCAATTAGTTGATTACTTATCACAACAACTAATAATAGACTTGATAATACTAATGCTGAAATCGCAAAGATTTTGACAGCCATTTGGCCTTGTCCTAAGTAGATAAGTTCGTCTACTCCATGACTGTTTGTAATTTCATCAACTACTACTCCATTAATACTTGGTGTAATTATTAAAGAAGACGAAACAATTAAAAATCCTAAAACAATAAAGATAATAGCGATAAAAATATATTTTGATACTTTCGTTTCTATCATAATATTTTCCTTTCCAAAAATAAAGCCGTGGTTATTCCACGGCTTGAAACTTAATTATTATTTAATATCCCTACGTTGGCATTATCCAAATCAGGTTTCGGGTCGAATTTAATTCCTCTCAGCCGTGGCTCCCCGTATTTAATTTTATTATTTTAAGTTTAACATAATAATATTAAAATGTCATTTAAAACGTTATCTAATCGTCTCTTCTATTAAAACAACTTCTCTTTTAATTGGTCCAATAATAATTGCATTAGTTAAAATTTTAACAGCTTCAGCTAAACCCTTATTATTGTGATAAACTGTTGCAATAACATCACCTTTTTTAACTTGACTACCTATTTTTGCATGTAAATCAAGACCGACTGATAAATCCAATACATCTTCGATTGTTAATCTTCCTGCCCCTAAAATACGAGTAGCAGTGCCAATATCAGCTGTTTTTATTTTTTCAATAAAACCATCTTCTTCAGCTTTTAGTTGAAAAGTTTGTGCACTTAAAAAAGAGTCCGGATTTTCAATTTGCTCGATTGATCCGCCTTGGGCCGAGACCATAATTTTAAACTTATCAAAAGCACGACCATCAACTAATGTTTTTTCAAGTTCTTTTTTCGCTTCACTAAAGTTACTAAAAATATTAGCATCGACTAATAAATAGGCTCCTATTTCAGAACAAACATCAATTAAGTCAGCGGGACCATGTCCATTTAAGGTTTCGATTGCTTCATATACTTCCAAACCATTACCAATCTTATGTCCTAATGGTTCATCCATATTAGTTAAAACAGCCGTCATTTTTTTACCTGCTAAGCGACCGATCTTGACCATTAAATCAGCTAATTTTTTTGCTTCTTCAACTGAAGTCATAAAAGCGCCACTACCTACTTTTACATCTAGGACAATGACATCACTACCGCTAGCTAGTTTTTTTGACATAATAGATGAAGCAATTAAGGGAATACTATCAACGGTTCCAGTTACATCACGCAGCGCATATAACTTTTTATCAGCTGGTGTTATATCACTACTTTGACCAACTACAGCCAACCCATTTTCTTGAACTAAGCGAATGAATTCTTCTTCGGTTTGCTCAATTTGAAAGCCATTGATTGCTTCTAATTTATCTAAGGTACCACCAGTATGACCGAGACCACGCCCACTCATTTTAGCAAATTTAGCCCCTAAAGCCGCAACCATCGGTCCTAATATTAAAGTCACTTTATCGCCAACACCACCAGTTGAATGTTTATCAACTTTTATTCCTTTAATAGAAGAAAGATCATAAACTTTACCAGAGTCTCTAATTCCTAACGCTAATGCAGTAGCTTCTCTTTCGGTCATACTATTAAAATAAGTTGCCATTAAAAAAGCTGACATTTGATAATCAGGAATATTTCCTTTGACATATTCCGTTATTAAAAACGTTATTTCGTCATTTGATAATTCTTCTCCACGACGTTTCTTTAAAATTAAATCAACCATTAACATATAAACACTTCCTTTACATCTATATTTTATCATATTATCACTTAAATTAACACTTCATTTAATTTGTGATATGCTTTAAGTTGGAGTGATAAAATGAAACTAATAATGATACGACATGGTGAAACCAATCTTAATAAAAATTCGATTGTCCAAGGACGCCTAGATTTCCCTTTAAATGACACTGGAATCCAACAAGCTGATGCTAGTGCCGATCAATTAAAGAAAGTAATAGAAAAAATTGATGTCTTTGTTTCCAGCCCATCAATGCGAGCACTTCAAACTACTAAAATTATTGCTGGCAGATATAAGCATCGACAACATATTATGACCGATGAAAGCTTTTATGAACGTGATTTCGGTTCATATGATGGACGATTAATTAAAGACGTTTTCCCAATTATCCATATCCCGGAAGGTTATGAACATGATGATGAGATTAGAAACAGAGTATTTAAAGGTATCCTTAAATTATATCAAAAATACCCAAATGAAACAGTCCTAGTCGGCTGTCACTCTCATACGATTAAAGCTTTTTTAACGGAAATATTTCCAGATAAGTTTACTTTTTCTGATCGGCTAGTAAATGGAGCATTTTTTATATTTGAAATAAATAATGATGATTTTAAATTAATCTTTCAATTCAACTAAAATATAAAGGCATCCAAATGGATGCCTTTGTTTTATTTGTAATATTCTTTTGCCAACATTTCAGTCATTTGCTTGTGAGCTTCTTCTTTTAATTGTATGGCTAAATCACGCTTTTTAATATTAGGGTTAGGATAAATCGGATCACCGGTAATTATGAGGGTGGCTCGCTTTCTTAATCCTTTTTTCTTTTCTACAAACTTAATAACGATTGGTAATATAGGACTATCGTTATCGGCTGATAAAGTGAAAGCACCATTTTTAAAATCTCTAAGTGTCTCATGCTTATATAATAAATGACCTTCAGGATAGAAATGAATTAGTTTCCCTTTTCTCATCTCTTTAGCCATAATATAGAAAAACATTTTGGTTTCTGATATTGTTGTTGGTATTGGAACTCCACCTAAAATTTTAACCAAGAAGCCAAATTTTCGACTTTTTAAATTATCTGGCAAAGTCGTATATATTTCCTTTTTAGGCCAAGTGACATGAGCAGTCATCGGAGCATCTAAATTATGAACATGATTGACAACGACAATACCACCTTGTTTACTCTTTCGAATAGGTTTAGCTTTATGACGGTCAATAAATTTAGTATTTAGAGATATTTTAATATATAAATATAAAACAGGTGCAACAAATAAATAAAAGAATAGTTTACGCCAAAACATTTTAAATAAATTTGGTTTTAATTGCTTTATATAGTTTTTGTTTTCTTTTATAACTTCTTGAAGTTCATGTTCTCTAATTGCTTGCACAAACATCGATTCTAAACGACTTGCTACATAATCGAGATTATATAATTTAACCATTTCTAGGTATTGTTCTCTTAATTCGTTTTTTGCTTCTGGATTTTCAATAAAATAAGCGATTTTTCTTTCCAAATCTTTGATATTTCCGGCTTTAAAAAGTGATCGTTCATCTATTGCGAATTGATTAGTTGCACTATATTTATTATCACTAATTATCGGAACGACACCGCAGGCAATCGCCTCAAGACAAGCAATACCTTCAGTTTCCAAATCAGCAGCATGAATATATAAATCCATTTTATTAATTAGATTTACTAATTCTTCTTCCGTGTAGAATCCAAAAATTGGCGGATTAGGTAGTTTAGAACCTAATTTTTTCATCTTCTCAAGCATTGGACCTTTACCTGCAAAATAAATTTGGATTTTTTCGCGATAAGGAGATTTAGCAACGGCATTAATAATTAAATCTTGCCTTTTTTCTTGTGCCATCCGGCCGATCATCAAAATATTATACTTATCATCGTCTCGCTTTACTTCCATTGGGATAAAACTATCGCTTACGCCATTGGAAATAACATGCATTCGATTTTGATAACCACGTTGAATTGTTTGATCAGCAATATATTTGGATGGACAATGAATATTATCAGTATGTTTATAAAAACTTTTATTGGTATTATAAATTAAAACTTCTAATGGTCTACCATATTTCCCCAGTCTTAAACCACCGTAAGTATAATTACCTGGTTGTGCGTGATAAGCACTTGTTACAGGAATATTCATTTTTTTAGCTATTTTTAAACCAACTTTAGCCAATTTAAAAGGAACGAAAAAATGAACTAAATCCGCTCCTGTAAATGCTTCTATCAATGTCGATTTAACTGGCTTTCCAAATGTGTGATTTTGTTTGTTTGAAAAATAGGTGACAATTGGAATGTATCTTTCTGGGACTGTCCAAATGTTAACATCACGCATATCTTCATAACCAACAGTCACAACCCTAACTTCATGACCCATTTCTATTATTTTATCACGAGTACGGTGGGCTGTAATGGTAGTTCCATTAGTTTTATCTAAAAAACTATCGATTACAAATACTAATGTCATTATTTCACCTCTATACATTTTACCATTATATAAAAAAAAACATCATTTTGGCGAAAATATATGTGATATTTCATACAATTTCGTAAAATGATATTTCTATATTTATTTAAATGAGGAATTAATAGCTGTTATAACTAAGTCAGCAACCTCATTGGTATGCAAATCCTTAACATCTTTATATTTAATAATCGGATGAATTTCAACAGTTACTTTAAAGGGTATAAAATAAATTTTTCGTTTAGCAAATTTATCTGAATTATGAATGGTAATAGGCAAAATATCGGTTTGAGCTCGTTCGGAAATTTTAAAAGATCCATTTCTTACATGTTTAATTTCTTGATGTTGGCGATACATTGTACCACCTTCAGGAAAAATTACAATTGCATGTCCTTCTTTTGCCAACTTAATTCCTTTTTGTAGTTCTTTTAATGTGGCGCGATTATCATCGCGGTAGACATAAAAGGATCCCATTGAAGAAATTATTCTGTTAAATAATCCAATTTTTGATAAATCACTTTTAGCCGCATAACCATGGGGGCGTTTAATAGCTTGATAAACATACACTGGATCAATTTTTGATTTATGATTCGCATATATTGTCAATGGTCCCTCCATTGGAACATTTTCAGCACCTATTACTTCATATCTAGTGTTAAATAAGAAAATCATCATCCACCAAGCAAGACTACGTAAAAAGTTATGTTTTAGTTTTGAATTAACTTTAGTTCTTGGCATAAAAGTATAAGCAGCAACAACTACTTGTAAAGCTGTAACAACATAAAAGACAATGATACCAGTAATTATCCAAATAATGATTAGCCACCAAATTTGACTAACAAAAATAGTCATTAAAGCGATGTAGGCAACCGTAAATAAAAACGAAATTAAAGTAATCATAATTTTACGATCCTTTCATACTTGGTAAAGATAAGTTGAGGATATACTTCTTTATATGTTAATTGGTAGTTTGTTAAATCAATTGGTTTTATATAAATGTCACCCTGGTGATGATTTAGGATATATGTAATGTATAAGTTGTTTGCATAGGGAAGCGATAATTCATAAATCGTTTTGCCACCAACTACCCATAATTCTTCTTCATTATTAGCAAGAAATGATATAACATCTTTTACTAAAATAGCATCAGGATAATTGTAGTCATTTAAATTAGCGACATAAATAGGATTAAAAGGTAGACTTTTATTTTGATAATAACCTTTTAAAGATAAGTATGTTTCATGTCCCATTAATACTCTTTTTTGATTTGTTAAGCTTTTGAAATGTTTTAAATCAAGAGGATAATGCCATGGTAGTTTGTCTTTAGCACCAATTAAACGGTTTTGATCCATTGCCCAAATTAAATTAATCATATGGCGACCACCCCTTTTATGGCTGGATGTGGATCGTATTGGACTAATTTAAAATCTTCATATTTAAAATCTAAAATATTGTTAACCTTAGGGTTAATAATCATTTTTGGTAAATTTTTAGGTTTTCTTGAAAGCTGCAAGTTAATTTGTTCGACATGGTTAGTATAAATATGAGTATCACCCATCGTATGAACAAACTCATGAGCTTTTAACCCAGTAACTTGTGCAACCATCATTAATAGTAATGAATATGAAGCAATATTAAAAGGCACTCCTAAAAAGACATCTGCACTTCGTTGGTAAAGTTGTAGCGATAATTTATCACCATTAACATAAAACTGCATAAAAGCGTGACATGGAGGTAAAGCCATTAAATGATTTTCACCTGGATTCCAAGCTGAGATGATCAGTCTTCTTGAATCGGGATTATTTTTGATATCATTAATAACATTAAGCAATTGATCATTACCACCAAAATCGCGCCATTGTTTTCCATAAACAGGTCCTAAGTTACCATGTTTTTTAGCGAAATTATCATCTTCTTTTATTTTATTAACAAATTCCTCTAAGGTTTCATTGTTGAAGCTAGTTGATTTTTTATAAATTTCATAAGGCCATTCATTCCAAATCCTAACCTTATTATCTACTAAATATTTAATGTTAGTGTCACCACTAATAAACCATAATAATTCATGAATAATACCTTTTAAGAAAACTTTTTTAGTTGTTAACAATGGAAAACCATCGTCCAAATTATATCTAGTTTGGTAACCGAATATACTATAGGTACCGGTATTTGTTCGATCTTTTTTTAATTGTCCGTTTTCTAAAATATCACGGCACATATCTAAGTATTGTCTCATAAATTCTCCCTATTTATTTAGCTAAATGATATAGTGCTTCCGCATAGATAATTGTTGCGGTAATCAAGTCATCAACTAAAATATATTCGTCGCGTTGATGAATAAAGGAGGGCTTTCCTGGAAAGTGGGGACCAAATGCAACAACATTTGAAATCGCCCGAGCAAAGGTGCCACCACCGATTACCATCGGTTTTGCATCAATATGATTTGTATGTTTAATGTATACTTCTAATAAAGTTTGCACTAAATTAGAGTTAGGATCAACATATAACATATCATTATTATCAATTTTAACAATTGAAGCTTCGAACTTTTCTAATTTTTGATTAATTATATCAGCAATCTCTAGATGGGTAATACCTTTTGGATATCTAATATCTAAAGTAATGGTAAAACGGTTAGGTTCGAATTTTAAGACGCCTAAATTAAGACTTAATTTTCCGGTTTCCTCACATTCAGTATTAATACCTAATTTAGTTCCTAAAACATCGTCTTCAAAATAATTACTTAAAAGATTAACTAAATTATTATCTATTTTTAAATATCTTAGTAATTTTGATAATTTAAAAACTGAATTTTCACCTAATTCCGGCGTAGAACCGTGTGCGCTTTTTCCATATAATCTAACTTTAGTTTGTTTATTGTTATAAGTAGGCAGCAAACTATTGTCAAATTGTTTAATTTCTTCAACATAATTACCTTTTAAAACAATATCAGCATAATCTGGAACCATATTAGCTCTAAAGCCAGATTGAATAGATATGATATCATCAGTATCTATATTACCTTCTAAATCAAAGCGAACAATGCCTTTTTCAGCATAAATAAGCGGAAAATCAGCATCAGGGACAAACCCAGAAACCGGTTGTTCGGGATGCTTTTTAAAGTAGTGTTTAACACAACGTGAACCTGACTCTTCATCGGTTCCAATAATTAATTTTATTCGTTTTGATAACTTAACATCTAATTCCTTTAAAATCTTCATAGCATAATAAGCAGCCATGGTAGGTCCTTTATCATCTTCAACACCACGTCCATACATCTTACCATCAACGATTGTTGCTTGATATGGTGGATAGGTCCAATCATTACCAGCTGGGACGACATCTAAATGTCCTAAAACGGCTACATAATCATCTTGTGTACCTAATTCTATATGACCAGCATAGCCATCAACATTTAAAGAGTTGAAACCATCTCTTTTACCCATCTCTAACATTAAATCTAAGGCTTCTCTTGGTCCTTGGCCAAAGGGCATTCCCTTTCTCATAGGATCATAAGTTGTTAGTTCAGAATTAATACTAATTAAGTTTGATAAATCTTTAA
>CAZRJV010000037.1:0-13235 GCA_964600625.1 uncultured Acholeplasmataceae bacterium | reverse complement strand
ATGCAACTGGACCTTCAGGTTGGGGTTTACATGAAAATGGTGCCAGTTATTACGGTAAATAAAAAGTTACCGCGCAATTAACGCGCGGTAACTTTTTTTCTCGGCCTTTTGATAAGGTATTTTATTTTCCTTTAAGAACTCTAAAAAGATTTTACGACATAAGTCGTCATCATTATGTTCAAATTCAATCTCATAATCAGTAATACCATTATATTCCGACTTATCAATAAAGATAACTCCATCTTCATATAACATCTTGACTCTGGTGTTAACTAGTTTTGTTTGAAAGAAAACTTCGTAGTCAATTTCAGGAAATAAGTTTTTGGTTAGAAAACCATTAGCTAAATAATCTTCTTTTTTGGCTTCATCAATTACAATGTGTTGCTCCAACGAGCCAATTGGGGCTCGTCTTTTCATTGTTATTTTTAGTTGATCACCTTTTTCTCTAATTCTTAAGGTGATGTATAATTTAAGTAAATCAAGCTTATTAGTATCAAAGTAATAGTTAGTTTGAACAAATTGACTTGAAACTAGATCATAATCTTTTAACAGTTTTAAATATGCTTTCTCATCAAGCCTTGACTTGTATTCAATTTCCACGTTAACTTTCATAAAATCCCCTCCAATGTATTAACATTATACACATAAAAGGTATAAAAGACCATAATGAAATCGCTTTTTTGTTATCTTGTATATTTATAAATGGAAATTGAGTGATAAATATGTTAAAATAAAGTTGGTAAAAAACAATCCATAAAAAAATATAAAGGAGGAATATTTATGGCAATTAAAGTAGCAATTAATGGTTTTGGCCGCATTGGACGTTTAGCTTTTAGATTAATGTATAACAATCCAAAATTTGATATCGTGGCTATCAATGACCTAACAGATGCAGAACAACTAGCATATTTATTAAAATATGACTCAGCACAAGGTCCTTATAAGACAAAAGACATTACTCATGACGCTGATGGAATTATCATCGACGGCAAGAAAATGCAGGTCTTATCAAAAAGAGATCCAAAAGAACTACCTTGGAAAGAACTAGGTGTTGATATTGTTTTAGAATGTACTGGTGTTTTCAACTCAGAAGAAAAAGCATCATGGCATTTAGAAGCCGGAGCTAAGCGCGTTTTATGTTCAGCGCCAGTTAGCGGCAATGTTAAAATGATTGTTTTCGGTGTTAATGATGACTCATTAGACGGCACTGAAAAAATTATTAGTGGTGCTTCATGTACAACTAACGCATTAGCACCAGTTATTAAAGTCTTAGACGATAGTTTTGGTGTTGATAGAGCATTCATGACAACTATTCACGCATACACTGCTGATCAATCACTAATGGATATGCCTCATAAAAAAGGAATCTATTCACGTCGTGGTAGATCCGCAGCAACCAATATCGTTCCATCATCAACCGGAGCCGCTAAAGCAATTGGTAAAGTCTTACCACACTTAAACGGTAAATTAGACGGAACCGCTTTAAGAGTTCCAACGATTACTGGTTCAGTTGTTGACTTAACAGTAGAACTTAAAAAAGCAGTTACAAAAGAAGATATCGACAAAGTATTTAAAGCTGCTCACAATGAAGTCTTAGCCTATGAAGCTGACCCAATTGTATCAGGTGATGTTATTGGTTCAACTCATGGATCAGTTTATGATGCTAACACAACTCAAATTCTAAATTCTGATGGTAAACAACTAGTTAAAATTATGACTTGGTATGACAATGAAATGTCATATACAGCACAATTAATTAGAACATTAGAAAAAGTTGTTGACATTGCTAAATAAGCAATAAAAAACCAAATATTAAAGGTGTCACTAGCAATAGTGGCACCTTTTTTCTTAACAAATGATCTTAACGTTATAAAAAAACATATCAAAAAACTAATTTGATTTATTCATAATGAAATGATGATCATTTTAAAAAGAAGCCGCTGTGAAGCGGTTTTTAAACTATTATATACGGTATCGGGTAACAAATCTTTGCACCGTATCGTCGCATTTTGCAACGATAGAAAAACAATCGTCGCATTTTGCAACGATAGAAAAACAATCGTTGCATTTTGTTAGCGTGTATGATATATTGTAATTGTGAGGTGATAATTTATGAAACTAGTAGAAAATAAAATAGTTGAGTTAAAACAAGATTTTACTCCAAATATATTTAAGACAATATCAGCTTTTTCAAACTCAAATGGTGGTTCTATTTATTTGGGTGTAGATGATAGCGGTAAAATGATAGGCGTTGATGATATAAACAAACTTAAGCTTAAGATTGAAAACAGTATTAATGACTTATTTAATCCGAGACCCAACTTGAGTTTTTTAATTCATAAAATTGATAATAAAACAATTTTAGAGTTAAAAATAGAAAAAGGAATTAACCCGCCATATTTTTACAAACATATTTCCTATATGAGAACCGATACGTCAACTGTTCCGATGGATCATTTGACGTTGACTAAAACGATGATAGCAAGTGAAAATATCAGTTTTGATGAACTGTCAGTTAATCAAGAAGATTTATCTTTTGACTATTTAGAAGATTTGTTAAAGGAGTCAATTGGTCTTAAAGATTTAAATAAATCTTCGTTAACTTCATTGGGCCTAATGAAAAACGGTTTGTACAATAATACTGCGATTTTATTATCAGATAATGGTGGTATGAAAAACTCATATGTTGATGTCGCAAAATTTAAAATAAGCAATGATATCTTTGAAGATAGAATAAAATTAGAAAATATGTCCTGCATGAAATATTACTATGATTTATTAGATATTTTTAATAAATATTACCCAGTTCTTAGCGTTGTAAGCGTGCCAAGGAGAGTTGAAAGAGAACAAATACCAAACAGTGCATTTAAAGAAGCGATTTTAAACGCTATTATACATCGAGATTATCAAATAGATCGGGGAGTTCAAATTGCAATGTATGACTACATGATAGAAATTAATTCACCAGGAGGTTTACCCGTCGGGATTACCGAGTCTGTTTATTTGAGTGGTGGTACATCGATACCACGGAATAAAACATTAGCATCAGTTTTCTTTAGATTGGGAATTATCGATCAGTTTGGCACAGGAATCAAAAGAATTATTAATAATTATAATAATACTACCGAAAAACCATCATTTATAATTGATGAATTTCAATTAAAGATTATTTTACCGGTTATTGGTTATGAATACCATAAATTAAATAATGGAGAAGCAATCATCGCTTATTTAAGAGCACACCCAAACTCTTCAAGAATTGACATGGAGAAGATGCTGCAACTTGAAAAAGCCACTCTTTTAAGAAAACTAAATAGTTTAATAGAAAGTGGGCTTATTAAAAAAACGGGTAACGGACGAAATGTTACCTATTCTTTATAACCCAAAATCATATTTTTAGATAAAAAAAGAGACCAAATCGGTCTCTTTTATGAAAATAATAATCTTATTTTAAATAAGCTTTAAGCATCCAAATGTGTTTTTGGAAAGATGCTCTTGGTGCGGTAAATAAATCGACAGTGATGTCATCACCAGCATCTTCAGCGGCCTCTAATACTTGTCCAAACTCGTCGTTTAATTGAACTAAGTCATCTAAGATTTTTTGTGTCATTTCTTTGGCATTTTCTTTGCCAGTCGCTTCTTTAATAGTTGTAAGAGCAAGTGATTCTTTAAGAGTAGCTACCGGGTTCATGTCTAACATTAACATTCTTTCTGCGACTTCGTCATATAATTCGTTTACTTCATCATAAATTTCTTCAAATTTTTCATGAAGCTCAAAGAATTTGTCTCCGACGATGTACCAATGATAGTTGTGTAATTTAACAAAAAATGTAATTAAATTAGCTACTTGTTGATTTAATAAGTTATTTAATTTCATAAATATAACCTTCCTTTCTACTACTTTATTATATAAATTCCCAGACTTTAAGTAAAGATATATGCTTAATAAACTAATTATTACATAATTAGACAAAAGCATAAATTAGCATTAAAATTCTATTTTTGGTAAAATGAATATAAGGGCGTGGTAATCATGTTAAAAATTGCATTTCATAAATTACTTGAAAGAAAACTATTAATTCAAAACATAATAGTTTTTGCTTTTATGATGGTAATTTATTCGCTATTAGACTATTTAGGCTATCGTGATGCTAGTCAAAATGGGATTAGTTATCCTAGTGGAATCATAGTATTAAATGTTTTTATTAATATCTTACTATCAGGACTGACTACTCTAACGATTGGACTATCAACGGCTAATGTTTTATTGATGGGTAAAGAAGTAAGAGGAAGCGGATTTTTTCCGACTCTAGCTATTATTTTAGGGTTTGTTACTTTTGGTTGCACCTCATGTGTAGTTACATTTTTTGTCGGGCTTGGCATCCCTTTTATCGCAAGTGCATCAGCCCTAGCAGGTAATGGTATTTGGTTTAAACTTGGAGCACTTGGTTTATTAATAATTGGCTTGGTAGTAGTAATGTTGACGATAAAAAACGCGAAATGCCGGGTTGATTTAACTAAAAAGGTTGCTTGATATTATGACTTGGGAAAAATTATTAGAAAATGAATATAGCGAACCTTATTTCCGCGATTTAATTAATTATGTTAGAAACTTGCGTTACTCTAAAACTATTTATCCAAATGAAGATGAAGTTTTTAACGCGTTAAAATTAACACCATTTGAAGAAGTAAGAGTCGTTATTATTGGCCAAGATCCTTATCACGGCAAAGATCAAGCCCATGGACTAGCTTTTAGTGTCAAAGAAGGGGTTACAATGCCACCTAGTTTAAGAAATATTTTTCTTGAGTTAAATAGTGATTTAGGTATTATTAGAAGAAATACTAATTTAAGTGATTGGGCCAAGCAAGGCGTTTTATTACTAAACACTATTTTCACGGTGGAAGAAGGAAAACCGTTATCGCATGCCAAACTTGGTTGGCAGCGATTTAGTAATAAAATTATCTCTTTATTAAACGAACAAAACAGCCCAATTATATTTGTTTTATGGGGAACTAACGCGATCGCTTTAAAGGATTTAATTGATAATCCAATTCATAAAGTTATAACTTCTTCACACCCATCACCATTTTCAGCTAGATATTCATTTTTTGGGTCTAGACCATTTTCTACTATTAATAAGTTCTTAACTAAAAATAATTTCACACCTATTAATTGGTAAAAGTTAATTAATAGGTTATAATGAAGATACAGAGTAACTATCCAAGCGTTAAGTGTCTAACCATGGGATGTCGGGTTAGAACGAACACCTTAGTGGCGGTTTGATAGTGCGTCCGCTGTATATTTAGTTATAAGTGGACTCTCTTTTGCAAAAGGGGGT
This sequence comes from uncultured Acholeplasmataceae bacterium, assembly GCA_964600625.1. Lineage (GTDB taxonomy): Bacteria > Bacillota_I > Bacilli_A > Acholeplasmatales > Acholeplasmataceae > DUQW01. Next base: position 7,896 of record CAZRJV010000037.1, on the reverse strand, counting down.
TTTTTTAATGCAAAAACAACTACAAAAAGCGGTCCTCGGGGCTATCTTAGCCGCGATGGCAGTTGGTATTAATCTATTTTTTGCTTATGTTATTGGTGGCGATGGTACTTTTGGATTACCGATATATAGCATTCCGCTAATTATATCGAGTCTTTATTTAGGCCCGTTATATGGATTTTTAGTCGGGTTTGTGGCTGATTTGGGAATTGGTTTTTTAGGGCCGTTTGGCTATAAACCATTATTTGTTTTATCAACGCTATCATGGTCGGTTATTCCGGGTTTATTTATTAGAAAAGAATATAATTTATTTAAAATGATTATCGCCGTATTTGTTGCTTATGTGTTGGCAACAGCTGGCAACACTTTAGCCTTAATTGTTCACTATGATTCCAATACGGCAATTTCTTCACTAATTTATCGGATTCCTTCAATGTTGGTGTTAATGACACCGTTGGTAACGTTAAGTCATTTGATTTATAAACGAATCCTTGATTATCAGGATAGTGCGCAATCATTTGATGGCTCAATAATAACTTAGGTAATAAATGGTCGCTATTGCGGCCATTTATCTTTAAATGTAGTATAATTAAATTATAAAATGAGGTGAATACCATGTATTCAATAAACAAATATGCGTATTTAGAGACGCACTTAACATCTAATACGACGACAAGATTAAAACCAGCAATTTTAATATTGCCTGGTGGATCATATGTTTTTACATCGCCTAGAGAAGGCGAACCGGTCGCGAAAGCATTTAACGCCAAAGGTGTTCATGCTTTTGTTTTGCATTATACTAGTTATGATAAAAGTAAGGATTTTACTATTGACTCATTATTAGATGAAGTGAAAGTAGCTCTTGCTTATATTAAAGAAAATGCCTGTGAGTTTCAAGTTGATCTTGATAACATTTTCTTGGTTGGTTTTAGTGCCGGTGGTCATTTAGCGGCGACGGTTGCTAATAAGTATCCAACGGATTTTAAAAAAGTGATTTTAGGTTATCCAGGATTGCATATTTTACCAAAGAAAGAAAAATTAGATACTCATGAAAAGTTTATCTTTAATTTATTTAGCCTAGACCCAACAGAAGAAGTAACTAGTAATAATCCTCCGACATTTATTTGGCATACGGGAGAAGATGATATTGTTCCGATTATTGATTCAATTAATTATATTAAAAAATTAAATGAATTAGGAGTTAGATACGAAGCTCATTTTTATGAAAAGGGAGCTCATGGGTTATCACTAGCTACCAATATTAGTGCCGAAGAAGACGGACGAAGAGTTAATCAACATGCTGCTAGCTGGTTTGAATTAGCTGTTAGTTGGTTATTAGAAAACAATTAATTTATTTTGATAAGGAAGATTTGATGACTAAAAAAGTTAATGTGATTGGTGGCGGGTTGGCTGGTGTTGAGGTAGCTTACTTTCTTGCTAATCACGATATAAAAGTTAATCTCTATGAAATGAAACCGATTAAGTATAGTGAAGCTCATTCGAGCGATTTTTTAGCTGAATTAGTTTGTTCTAACTCATTACGCTCAAATGATCTTAAAACGGCAGTTGGCCTTTTAAAAGAAGAGATGAGAGTACTTAACTCATTAGTAATTGAAGCCGCAGAAGCAAGTCAAATTGCTGGTGGAACTAGCTTGATGGTTGACCGTAACTACTTTAGCCAATATATTACTAATAAAATTAAGGCTCACCCTAATATTACAATTATTAATCAAGAAGTAACGTCAATTGATACTAGTGAAATAACTGTGATTGCGGCGGGACCGCTCGCTTCAAAAGGGTTAGTTGATGAGTTATTAAAATTAACTAATCAAACCAACCTCAACTTTTTTGATGCGGTGGCGCCAATTATTGAGTTTGACTCTATTAATTTAGATGTTTGCTATTTTAAAGATCGTTATGATAAAGGTGAAGGTAGTTATCTTAATTGTCCAATGAATAAAGATCAATACGACCAATTCTATCAAGCTCTGATAACCGCTAAAAGGCATGCTCCAAAGGATTTTGAGCGAGAAGTCTTTGAAGCATGTATGCCGATTGAAGTTATGGCCGAACGGGGATATCAAACACCATTATTTGGGCCTTTAAAGCCAATTGGACTAGAAAGAGAAGATGAAAAACCGTACGCAGTTGTTCAACTGCGTCCTGATGATTTTTATAAAAAAATGTATAACATGGTTGGCTTTCAAACAAGCTTAAAACATGGCCAACAAAAAGCGGTCATTCAAATGATTCCCGGACTAGAAAATGCTAACATTTTAAGATATGGAGTTATTCATAAAAATACTTATTTTAATTCACCAAAGATTTTAAACCGCGGTTTTCAATTTAAGGACTACCCTAATTTGTTTTTAGTTGGACAAATTTCTGGTGTTGAGGGTTATGTTGAAAGTGCCGCTTCAGGGATAGCAGCGGGAATAAATATTTATTCCCTAATTAATTTTGATAAATCACTGTTACTACCTAATGAAACAATAATTGGTTCATTAGATAGATATATCACCACGTATAATAATAGTTTTGTTCCGATGAATGCTAATTTTGGAATTATTAAAGATTTAGAATTTAAGGTTAAGAAAAAAGAGAAAAGAGCAGCTTACGCTACTAGATCAATTGAAACACTCGAACAACTTATAAAGGATAATGAATGGATTTAATTAATAAATATTTACAACATTTAAATATTGAAAGAAATTATTCTGATCATACAATTACTAATTATGAAAATGATTTAATTCATTTTCACTCTTTTGTTGTTAATGAAGGATTTGCTCCTGACTTAGCTGGTGTTAAAAGCGAAAGAATTGCTAGAAACTATATTTTAAGTATTGGAAATAAGATGTCGACGGCAACAGTTGCTAGAAAGATTTCTTGTTTGCGATCGTTTTACGATTATTTATTAAAAGAAAAATTAATTGATACTAATGTGTTTCAATTAGTGGCTATTCCAAAAGTTTCAAAAAAATTGCCAAGAATAATTTCTGATAATGAACTAAAGTTATTATTTGAATCAGTTGATACTTCAACTCCGTTAGGCTTTAGAAACTATATTATTTTAGATTTATTGTTTTCATGTGGCTTAAGAGCGAGTGAATTAATCGGAATTAAGATAGGAGATATTAATTTATCAAGAAAAGAAATATTAATACACGGTAAAGGTGGACAAGATCGCTATGCTTTCTTACACGATACCTTGGTTGAAAACCTACAAACATATATGACCTATACTAGAACATTACTTTTAGCTAAAGGTTTTGAAATTGATTCCAAAAAACTATTTATTAATTATCGTGGCGGCGAACTAACAGAACGGGGATTAAGGGTGATTCTTAACTCATTAATTGAAAAATCAGGTGAAACCTATCATATTTACCCTCATATGTTAAGACACGCTTTTGCCACAACGTTATTAAATCACGGTGCTGATTTAAGAACTGTTCAGGAATTATTAGGACATAAGCATTTAAAAACGACCCAAATATATACCCATGTCTCAAGTGAAAAATTAAAAGAAAGTTATGATAAAGCTAATCCGAGGATGAAAAAAAATGAGAAAACTAAGTAAACCAATTGTTGAAGATACCATTATCGATTCGGAACAGTATAATTGGGTGCGTAAAGCTTCAAGAGGAATTATTATGAAAGATAATAAATTGTTAATGATTTATTCAAAGTCATTTGATGACTACACTTTTCCTGGGGGCGGAGTTAAAAAAGGTGAAACATACCAAAGGGCTTTATACCGCGAATTAAGCGAAGAAGTTGGGGCTAGAGGTATTAGAATCATTAAAGCTTTTGGACAAACCCTTGAGGTAAGAAAAAGTGTTAGACATACCGGCGAAAACTATCGTCAAATTTCAAAATACTTTTTATGCAGTGCTAATGGTTATGGCAAGCAAGATTTAGAAAAACGAGAGGAAGAACATGGCGCACTTCCGATTTGGATTGAGCCACAAAAAGCTCTTGAACATAATAGGGCTGTTGCTAATAATGAAATGCATAAACAAACGGGAGCAAAAACAACGATATTAAGAGAAAATGTTGTATTAGAAATATTGATAAAAGAGATGATAAAATGAGAAAATTTGAATTAATTAAAAAATATCAAAAACAAGAAATTATAATTCCTAAAAGGGCAACTTCATTAAGTGCTGGCTATGACTTAGCAAGCAGTGAAGATGTCATAATTAAACCAAAGGAAATTGTTTTAATCCCGACCGGATTAAAAGTTTCAATTCCCAAGGATGAGGTTTTATTAGTCTTCCCAAGATCATCATTAGCAATAAAAAAAGGGCTAATGATGTCTAATGGTGTTGGTGTAGTAGATGCTGATTACTATAACAATAATGACAATGAAGGTCATTTAATGATTCCATTAATCAATTTTACTGATCATGATGTATTAGTTCAAAGGGGCGAACGAGTCGCCCAAGGCATTTTTGTCAAATACGGAACTACCGCTGATGATGTCTCTAGTGACGAGTTAAGAAAAGGCGGATTTGGTAGTAGCGGACAGTAATAAAATAGGCGTTATTATTTGCTTTATATATATAAATATGTTATATTTATCAAGGTATCAAAAAAATACACATGCTTAAGGTTTGTAATACTCAAGTGCCAAATGGTGAGAATTATTAATTAAGCAGAGGAAAAAACGAAAAGGAGAATATAATTATGGCAGTCGTTTCAATGAAACAATTATTAGAAGCTGGCGTCCACTTTGGTCATACGACTAAGAGATGGGACCCACGCATGAAGCCTTATATTTTTACAGCGAGAAATGGAATTTATATTATTGATTTAAAAACTACCGCTGAGAAAATTACCGAGGCTTACCACGCTTTACTGGCAATTGTCCAGGATGGTGGCGAAGTTATCTTCGTCGGAACCAAAAAACAAGCACAAGAAGCAGTAAAAGAAGTTGCGCAAAAAACCGGTCAATACTATGTTGACCAAAGATGGTTAGGTGGAACTCTAACTAACTTTAAAACCATTCGTAGATCAATTAAGTATTTAAAGGATTTATACAAAATGGAAGAAGACGGCTTATTTGAAAAGCTATCTAAAAAAGAAGTTCTAATGTTGACTAAACAACGCGAGAAGTTAGAGAAAAACTTATCTGGAATTAAAGAAATGCAAAAACTTCCAGCCGCAATGTTTATTGTAGACCCAAGAAAAGAAATCAACGCAATTAGAGAAGCAAGAAAATTAGGAATCCCTGTTTTCGGAATTGTTGACACTAACTGTAACCCAGAAGATGTTGATTATGTCATCCCATCAAATGATGATGCAATTAGAGCAGTTAAATTAATTTCTAACATTATGGGTAATGCGATTATTGAGGGTCAAGGTGGTGTTGTTGAACACTTTGAAGATGAAGAGATTGATCCAAGTGCAGCTTTGGAAGGTGAAGTTGTAAATAAAGATCGTCAACAACGTCGTCCACGTCGTGATAATAGACCACAAGAAGCTAAACGAGATGGAAATAAAGGAACTCAAAGACCAACACAACCAAGAACTGATAAAGTAGTTCAACCAAAAGTTGAGAAACCAGTTGAACCAAAAGTTGAAAAAGTAGTTGAAGAAATTAAAAATCCAACAATTGAAATAGATTTAGCAGCTATGACAGTCGCGCAATTAAAAGAATTAGCGAAAGAAAGAAATTTAAGCGGATATTCTAGTTTAAGAAAAGCTGAACTAATCGAATTATTAGAAAAATAATTAATTGAAGGGATTTATTTCCCTTCTTTTTAAAGACTTGTTAAAAATCGTTATAAAATGTATAATATAAATGAATAATAAATGGAGGAAAAATATATGGTAACAATCGATAAAATTAAAATATTAAGAGAAAAAACTGGCGCCGGCATGATGGATTGTAAAAAGGCATTAGTAGAAACTAACGGCGATGTTGATAAAGCAGTTGATTATTTAAGAGAAAAAGGTTTATTAAAAGCCGCTTCAAAATCATCAAGAATTGCTGCTGAAGGCTTAGGAAATGTAATAGTAAAAGATAATGAAGCTTTAATTTATGAAATTAACTCAGAAACTGACTTCGTTTCACAAAACGAAAATTTTCATCAATTAGTTGAAGAAGTAGGACAAGTTATTTTCGCATCAGGCGTTAATAACACTGAAGACGCTTTAGCGATTATTAATCCGGAAGAAAGATTAACAGTTGAACAAATGTTATTAAATATGACCGCACGAATTGGTGAAAAAATTACGCTACGCCGCGTCGCAAGAATTACTAAAAATGACGATGAATTCTTTGGTTTATATAAACACCAAGGTGGTAGAATTGTTGGCTTAACAATTGTTAAAGGTGGAAATGAAGAAGTCGCAAAAAATATCGCGATGCATGTAGCCGCTGCTAATCCAAAATTCTTAGATCGAAATTCAGTTGATGCTAAGACAGTAGAACACGAAAAAGAAGTGTTAACACAACAAGCATTAAACGAAGGTAAACCAGCAAATATCGTTGAAAAAATGGTAATTGGTAGATTAAACAAATATTTCGAAGAAATTTGTTTAGTTGACCAAGCATACGTAAAAGATCCAGATTTAAAAGTTAAACAATATTTAAAAAATGAAAAAGCAGAAATAACTAATTTTGTCAGAATTGAAGTTGGCGAAGGTATTGAAAAACGCGAAGAAGATTTCGCTGCTGAAGTAGCCGCACAAATGCGTTAATTTTATTATAAAGTTACGAAAGGATGGGGTACTAATGTATAAGCGAATCATACTAAAAATTAGTGGCGAAGCTTTAAAAGGCGACAAAAATCAATACGGAATTGATCCTAAAACGGTTAAAAGCATTGCCCAACAAATTAAAGAAGTCTATGACTTAGGCGTTAAAGTTGGCGTTGTAGTAGGAGCTGGAAATCTCTTTCGTGGTCGGATTGGCCAGGAATTAGGAATGGACCGCTCACAAGCCGACCACATGGGAATGCTAGGAACGATTATGAATGGTCTTGCTTTGCAAGATTCATTAGAAAATATTGGTGTTCCAACAAGAGTGATGACCGCTATTGAAGTAAATGCTGTGGCCGAACCATACATTAGACGCCGGGCTTTAAGACATTTAGAAAAAGGATTTGTTTTGATCCTTGTCGGAGGCACCGGATCACCATACTTTTCAACTGACAGTGCTGCCGCTTTAAGAGCAGCAGAGTTAAACATGGAAGCAATCTTAATGGCTAAAAATGGTATTGATGGTGTCTATGATAAAGACCCACATATTCATAATGACGCCCAGTTATATGAAACATTAACGCAGCGCGAAATATTAGAAAAAAGATTATTAGTAATTGATCAAACAGCAGCTGCGATGTGTTTAGAAAATGAAATTGATTTGCTAATCTTTAATATGAACAATCAAGGGAATATTAAAAAAGCCGTCTTAGGAGAAAAGATTGGTACAATCGTAAAATGGGAGGAGAAATAATATGCCAGAAATGTTAGATATGATTATTTTAGAAACCGAAGAACGAATGGAAAAAGCCGTCAAATCACTAATAAGAGATTTTGCGACGATTAGAACCGGACGCGCTAACCCAAGTTTACTAGACCGAATTGAAATTGATTATTACGGAGCAATGACACCAATTAATCAAGTTGCTTCAATTACGGTAGTAGAAGGAACGCAATTATATATAAAACCGTTTGATAAATCAGCATTAAAATTGATCGAACAAGCAATTTATGCCTCTGATTTAGGTCTGCCACCAGCTAATGATGGGGTAGGTATTCGGTTATCACTTCCAGTATTAACCGAACAAAGACGCCGTGAACTTACCAAAGAAGTTGATAAATTATCAGAAGGTGGCAAAGTTGCGGTTAGAAATATTAGAAGAGATGCTAACGACCAAGTTAAAAAGT
>CAZRJV010000036.1:0-13642 GCA_964600625.1 uncultured Acholeplasmataceae bacterium | reverse complement strand
ATATTGGGGTTGTTAAAGATATTTATGAAACAACCAAGAAAGAAAAAGTAATGCGCGTTCAGTTTAGTGACGGGATTGTACAATATGAAGAGATGGATTTAGATGAACTTAGTTTGGCCTATGCCATTTCCGTTCATAAATCTCAAGGGAGCGAATATAAAATTGTTTATATGCCACTGGTGAGAAGTTATTCGGTGATGATAAGAAAAGAATTATTATATACCGGTGTTACAAGAGGAAAACAATATTTATATTTATTAGGTGAGTTAAGATTAATTGAGAAGGCATCCAAAGTGTTAAATGAGAAACGAAAGACAAAATTAAAAGATTATTTAAATAGCGATATACCAACAAAAAAAGAGTTAACACCAGCGGATTTTATGTAACTTAATTGTGCTATTTCAAGCTTATTGTTATAATATTCATAAAGGAGATAAGATGATGAAAAAAATATTTACATTATTAATTTTAAGTGTAGCAGGTTTATTTTTAGCGGGTTGTGAAGATTCAAAAGAAGTTATCGAACTAACTGCCCTAGAAGCCCAACAGTTGATGAGTGAAGTAGATTCTAGTGTCATTCTTGATGATGTGGTTGCCTTGGATATAGAAGTAGATTTTTCATATACAATGGATGTAACATATGATGGTGATGTTGTCGAGAGTACAAATGTTGATGTAGCCGGTTCTATCGAGTTAATCGCCAACCTAGAATCCTATGAAGAATTCTATTTAGTCGCAAAAGTTGATTTAGTCATTAGTGGTGAATTACCTGAAATGGAAATAGATCTTGGTTTAGGTAATATGGAAATTAAAGGGGACTTTTATATTATTAAAGGTAATGCTTACCTTGACGGTCAACTTAAAGCCTCAGGGATAACAACGACAGTTCAAAATAAAGCAACAGGCTTTTTAACAAAGGAATTATATGAATCGTTTAAAATGTCAATCACCTCAGGGACCTTTAACCCACAATCTTTAATTACGATAGAAGAAGATGATAACTTTACCATGTATCAAATCGGAAAGTCTTATGAACTGGTTTTAGAAATGTCAAAAGAAGCGATCATTGAAAAGCTATTAGAATTATCAGATGATTCACAAATGAATGTGACGCTTGATGATGAGGATTACTTAAATGTCATTATTAATTTTGGTGAAACCTTTGAACGTTTTAGACTTGAGGCTGATTTAAATGGTTCACTTGACTACCTAGAAACCTTTTTCAATCCAGGCGTAAGTGGAACATTTAACATCAATTTTAAAATAGATTTTAATCTTCACGCCAAACTACCAAACAATCTACCAACTGAAGCAGATTTTGATGACTATGTTGAAGGTGGCATATTCGATAGCATTGGACTTCCAAGTAGCCCTGCGCCAAAAGAGTAAGCCGATTAATAATAAGAAACTGGAGAATTCCAGTTTTTTTTCTATTTGATAATTTTTACCGATTATGAAGGTTTGAAATAAAATAAGTTGCCATGATTATAGGCAACTTATTTTTATGATTTAGTTTTAATTATTCTTCAGCATGTAAGTAATTAGCAACAACACCAGCTAAGGCACCACCGACAAGTGGACCCACGATGTAGAACCATACTTGTTCAAGTGCTTTACCACCTTGGAATAATGCAGGTGCTATACTTCTTGCAGGATTCAATGAACCACCCGTGATCATAAAGCCAGCAATGACAGCCATTGTAAGTGTAAGACCGATGACTAATCCAGCAATTGGTGCTTTATCTTCATCTTTAGTAACACGAAGAATAACGAATACAAAGATGAATGTAAGAACAACTTCAGTGAGTAAACCGACAAGTAAACCTAAGTCAGCTGCTTCGAACATTGGTGCTAGTTGATTCGCACCAAGATTAGCTGTTTGGAAATCAGTGAATACCCATAATAATACGGTACCCAATAATGCACCAACTAATTGTGCTAATGCATAGAAACCAAACTCAACTAAACTTATTTTCTTAGCAATCCATTGTCCAAGTGATACGGCTGGATTAAAGTGTCCACCAGAGATACCACCTAATGCATAAATGATTGCGGTTAAAGCCATACCAAATGCAAGAGCAGTCGCGAGCAAGTTACCACCAGTAAGAACAGCGGTAGTTGTCCCGATAAATACCAATACAAATGTGCCTAATACTTCTGCAATAAATCTTTTAAGCATGTTTAAAACCTCCTATGAAATAAAGTTTATCAACAACAATTTATTAATTCAAACAATGTGCCTAATCTTTGTAAAAATCCGTATATTGTGGCATTTATTTAATCAAATGTCTTATTTGTCTCATATAACCGCCTGATAAATTAGATGTTTCACTTGAAATGATCATTGCCTTATCATCAACGGCCTTTATCTCTTTAACCACATTTTTAGAATCTCTTCTGTTTGCGAATACCATGACAACCATTCTTTTAGAATCTTTTCCATGCGCATCAAGTGTTGTAGCGCCAAATCCAAGGGTCCTGATATTATTGGTTATCAGTAGCCCTTTATCATAAGGAAGAACAGCTTGGATCAAAACCTTACCAACAGCGATCTTTTGTTCAAGCGTTGAACCTAAATAGACCCCAGCAGCAAACCCTAACCCGTAAGCAACACCTTTCATTGGAGACTCAGAAAGCCCCATTATCACCGAACTTGCGACAAACACCCATAAAAAAATCTCAACTAACGCTAAAACAACCCCGTAATTACGGTAGCCTTTGTTAATCAAAATCAGTCTTAAAGTTGAAATCGTTACTTCCACAATCTTTGCGATAAAAATTAAGAGTAATTCTAAGAACGACGTTCTTGTTAGTATATCAATTAAACTTTCCCACATATTAAAATCACCATGATTAGTATATCATAAATTAGTAAAATAAAAAGAGAAACAAAGAGTTATTTTTTAGATAATGTCACGTAATTGCTGAATTTCTAAAGGGGTTAATTTTCGGTAATCTCCACTGGCTAAATTGCTATCTAACTTTAAAGGACCAAATGACACTCTTTTTAATCCAGTAACGCCCATATTAAGTGAGCCAAACATTCTTTTAACTTGGTGATATTTGCCTTCATGAATAGTTAACAAAGCTTGATGGTCGTTTATTAAAGCTATTTTAGCCGGCTTACAAACAGTACCATCACTGAGTGTTAATCCGGTTTCAAAATAAGTGATATAAGTCTCTAAAAAATCACCTCTAAAATCAATCAAATAGGTTTTCTCAACATGGTATTTCGGACTTAATAATTGATGAGATAATAAACCGTCATTTGTAAGAAGAATGATGCCTTCCGTATCTTTATCTAGTCTCCCCACATTGAATAAATCATTCTTTTGATAGTCCGTGATTAATTGTCTTGTGGTCTGATCTACTTCATCTTTTGAGGCGGAGACAACGCCTTTAGGTTTATTCAACATATAATAAACCAACACTTCATAAGTTACAATATTACCTAGTACCTTTATCACATCGGTCTCAAAAATGTTTATTTTAGAATCTTTAACAATTAATTCATTAATCGTAACATGTCCTTTTGAGATAATTTTCTTAACTTCACTTCTTGAACCAATCCCAGCATCACTCAAATATTTGTCTAAACGCATCTAATCACCTAGTTCATTATAGCATTATAAAGGGTAACTAAATAGAGATAATTTAATTGAGCTTATCCACTTCAGTATTAATATAATAGGGGTGAAAATGATGAATTTGTTAATAGTGAACAATTATTAATGCACGATTCATAGAAGAAATCTAGCAATTAATAACGAATAAAAATGATAATATACATAATAATTTGTTAATCTTTACATAATGATTTTTTAATGTTGATTATTCGCTAATTATTGAGTAAAGTTGAGATGGTGAGAAAATGAAGAAAGTGTTTAAGATTACATGGATTAGCGTCTTATCTACACTTGTTAAAATGCTAGCTCAACTATTAAGTAAAGATGGTTTTCAAAATTTTAATTCATTTAAAACAGCGATCGGGGACATACCCGGTGAGTTTATTTTAGTGAATTTTTTAGTTTTTGTCATATTGACGGTTGTTTTTATATATATGAATAATAAAATACCTTCTACAAAATTGTCTAAAGGTTTGTTATATAGTCTTTCGATATCTTTAGTATGGTTTGTCTTAAGGTTTGAACCAAATACGTATGATCAAATTATCGATTATTTTGTAGATACGCTGATATTTTTTGTTCCGATGCTTATTTATGGTGTATTCTTAGGTTATTTATCAAGCCCTAGAAAACACCAAATCGATTTTTCGAGATCTTATTATTCAAGTATCATTGTTGGTGTTTTATGGATTTTATTTCGTGTCTTGTATTTTATAATCGATATCGATGAACCTAAAACAAACCATACTATTTCCGTTTTAGTCTGGTTGGTGGTAACTGGGGCTGTTATCGGTTTTATATTTTGGATGATCTATAAGAACCTAAGAATGAATATGGTAAGTTCTCAACTCTCTATTCTGGGAATAAGTATAATCGTGTTTTTAAGTTATTATTGTTTTGAGTTTATTAGTTTAAAATCATTTTATCCCCTAGAATTATTAAAAATAACATTTGACTTACTCGCAATTTCATTTGGAACTTTAATTGGACATGTGATATTTAAAAAAGAATTAAACGACAAAAAAACGACTTTTTAATAGAAAGTCGTTTTTTAAACTAGTCGTTAAAGCGGGATTAATTTTAAAAGAAAATTGAATTTTCACTTGATGACCAGCAACTAAATCATATTCAGCTTGATTGTTTGGGTCATGCATTTTAATGAAAATTGTTACCACAAACGGTTGATTAGAATAAATATCATTAACGGATTCTTCAAACTCAAGATAAATAATGCCTGATACATCAACACCATCTTCGTTAGTAATAGAATCAATTATATAGGTTATGGTACCTTTACGGTTTTGTTTTTTTGGCGTTACTTCCCAAATTAAATCTATTTTTCTAGTGATCGTAGAAGAAGGGGTTAATACAGTATTTTCAGTCTCATCATCACCATAGATTTTCGTAATGATTGTTTGGTATGAAAATGGTTCATCTCTAACATAAATATACTTGCTTAAATTAAAGGGTAGGCTGTCATTAAAGTATACCCAAACGAGCATGAAAATAATTAAAGTAACAAATGTCAAATAAATCAAAAAGCCAATTCTTCTTTTTTTTTTGAATCGGTATATAATTCCATTTGATTTTTTATTATCATTATCATTAAGCATCATATCACAAGTCCTTAATTAAGTTATTAAATCTAATAATTTAGCAAAGCATATTAAAATTATACCATCTATCTCCCTATTGTCAATTAAATGCGTTTTAAAACTAAACTGTTAATTTAGTTAATTGATAAGGCAAATTTTATGGTTATATAGGGAAGTTTATGTATCATCATAGATATAAAAGAGAAAAGTATGTAGATTCTTTCCACATACTTTTTAAAGTTAATATTTTAATGCCATTACCCAATAGCTTGATCCCAAAACTGGGGTATGACCTGTGTTATTGCTTACTAGTGATTTCCATGGTAAACCATCATAGAGAACATATACATTATTCGCATATGAAGTACCAGCATTGTAGGTGTTCGTAATTGGTGCCCATGCATAAATATCAGTACCAGGTGTTACACTATCAGCGCCACTATATTTCGCTTCATAATAGATACCATTGTATAAAACAACATCACCTTTAGCATATGTATTATAAACAAAATATTCATTACTCATTCGATTCCATCCATTACCAGCGGTGCCAGGTTCTTGAGCGTTAGCCCCGCCATGTCGTGCTATCCATGAATAACCATTATGAATGACAATATCATCAGCATAGTAGGTGTTGTAAACTCTCCAATAGATCGTGTTTTCTTGAACCGGTCCATATGGACGTAAGTAATCTAGATTAACGTTACCAAATTCATCTAGAAACTGATCAGGATCGAACCAACTTGCAGTTACAATCCAAATATCACCATCATAAACAAAAGCATCACCAGGTTCATAAGGTACTACGGGATCAGGATCAAAGAGAGGAATATAGTTCCACTCTCCAATAGTAGTTGATAATCCGCCGTTGACAGCATCGGGTGCAGATAAAGATATACTACCAACCCAATAGCTGCTTATAGCGGTTGTATTAGGTAATAAAGATATTAATATAAGTAGTAATGCTATCTTTTTCAATGTTGTCACCTCGATTCATTGTATAATAAATGTTTTTTTTACTTAGTCAAAGAAAGCGCATAGTATCGCGCTTTTCTTTTTAATACTTTATTTTAAAGACTTATAAATTGGATAAATCAGCAAATTATGCAAGAACAACTTCAAGTGAGAAAGTGATAGTGATCGTTGCATTTGCCACTCTTATATATTGTGCTTCATTAACAGGTTCAGTCATTGTTACTGTTACAGTAAATGCTTGTTGACTACCAAGTTGAATTGTGCTACTTTCAGGTGTTATAGTAACATGGAATAAATCAGCATCATCTTCGTCTAATAAGCCTGTTATAACAACCGAATCCTCAACAACAGAGATTGTACCATTTTGAATAATACCAACGGTACCAGCGGTTTCAGTGCTCCAAGTAGCTGTAACTGTAAATGACTTAGAAATTGTTTCACCAGCGCCTGGCGTAATATTACTAGGAATTAATACATCAGTATTTCCAGTTGTTTCTGCATTTAGCTCTGTAATAACTGTAACTGTTTTACCTTCACCAACTTCTACAGTTACTGTACCAGTAGCTTCACCTGGCAAAGTAACAGAAAAACTAGATGCCCAATAAGCCCCAGCAGTAACGCTTGCTCCTAAACCAACAAATAGTAATAATAGTAAGACTAATTTCTTTAATCCTTTGTTTGAATTTTTTTCCATAAATATTTCTCCTCCGTATAATTATGTTTGATTTTTAAACTTAAATAAATGAATCTGTGTTCATCGGTAGAATTATAGCATAATTAGATTAATTGTCAATAAAGATGATTGTTGTTTTTTTTGATTTTAACTAAGAGGACTTTTGTGTTTAATTAGGGGGAACTTAAATATGCGTTTAACTTGCGCCTTTTCCCATAATGAACAAGTAAAACATTAAGAAGAAAAGGATACTAAACCAAGAATTAAGAAATCGGTTCCATATTATATTTAATTCAATTTCAAATTTAATTGAATATAATAATGAGCTTTTTTGGATAGTAAAATGACAGTAGTTTTGTTCTAGTTTTATTTGAATTACTAATGCTAATCTTATATAATGTTTATATATAGAACGAAAGGAGTAGTATATTGAAATTCAATATACAACAAACAAAATGAAAGTATTTAATAAAGTTTCATGGTTAATACCTGCTATTTTGGGTATTATGGCAATTGTTTTATTCTTTAGCTTTAACGTCTTAACTGCTGATCTAGGTATTTTAGGTAAGGTTAATCTCAATGGATGGCAAGCTACCTTTGGGTCAGAAGACTATGATCAAGTAACCCTATGGTTGGTAGTCGCATTAATACTAATAGTTATCGGAATTATCTTTTCAATCTTAGGATTATCAGATAACAAGTTTGCTATGCTAGTACCTTCTGGATTAATGATTGCTGGATCAGTCATGTTATTCTTCACAAAATCTTTCCATTTAAATGCTGCTTTAAATGGTGTTGAGGGAGAAGTCGCAAGAGCTTTAATTGAGTCAGCACATAGTTTTTTTGAACTGGATATGGGTGTCTATTTAGGCGGTATCATTGGACTAGTAGGCGGTTTAATGGCGTTATTTTCTGTGATACCTAAGGTTTTAGAAAAATAAGTATACATAGGATCTATAAAGCAACTAGAATACAAAATTTCAAAGGACTTTATAGTCCTTTTCTCTTTATAGGGCAATATATTTAATAATAACCTTAAGGTTAGTATGGTGAATAAAACTTAAGAACTAGTATTTATTAACCAGACAGTCAGGTGAGTTATACCAATTATGCTTTAAAAATGACCTATTTATGGTTATGATTATTTATTATCAAGCTTTATGCAATTTTTATTATCTTATAGTATAATAATGCTGAGGAAAAAGTCTATGAGAAAAATATTTTTTTTAAGTATAATTTTGTTTTTATTGGTTGGATGTACAAAGAGTGAACCAATAGAACAAGTTAAAATAAACCAATTTGTTTCACTAAGTGATGAGCCCAAAGCGATAAAAGTAACCGTAACAATCTCCGATTTTGAGTTTTTAAATGACGTTAATGATATAGAAATCGGGATAATTTACAAACAAAACGCGATGATTAATGAAGTTATAAATTTTAACATAGATACTTTAAATATCACTAAAATTAATCAAGTGTTTAACCAAGAAAAGGTAATAGATTTTTATATATCAAATATATTAGAAGAAGACTATCAAAAAATGTTTACGATTAGAGCTTATTTAAAATATCAAAATGGTGGAAAAAATATTATTGGATATGCTGATAATACATTGACAAACTCACCATATGAACTTGCACTAAACAGTTCAACTTCATATGCTGAAGAAATTAAAACTTCAGTTGAACAACAAGATTTGATTTTAAATGAAATTGAAATTCAGGTTAATACATCAAATTATACGGTTATTCCTATTTCTGAAGGAATTAAAGTTACAATCCTAACCGATTATAAAAAAGTAACCGTAAAAGTAGAAACATTAGAAGGCTATATTTTTAATAATCCAGCCGTGTTTATATTTAATGAACAAATTCTTGATATAGCAGATTACACCATTTCTCAACATCAAATAATTTATATTTTTGATGATCCAAACTGGTCTGGAATTTATTAAACTTTTTAATATAAAAACAGCATAAAAAATACAAGTATAGGACATTTTTGATATAATTAAAGTAAACTTAAAAAAGGAAGATATAATGGAAAAACAATATGAAAAACCGACAATAGAAATCATTGTTTTTGAAGATGAGATTGAAACAGCTAATGAAGGATCTATTAATGTAGGTGAGTGGTGGGAAGAATAAGGTGAATAGAATATATGTAAAAATTCTATTGATTATTTCCCCTGTTACATCCATTCTTGGTAAAATTTACCCAATGAAATGACACTATAGATAATTTTTAAGGGGTCTTTTATGATAATATAGAAAAAAAAGGGTGATTTAGTGATGCCAATCTATAAGATAGCTGAAATTCTTGTTGAAATGAACCCCAAATATGAACCATTACTGTCTCAAAGTAAAGCGTATTTAGAAGTAGATAATAAAGAAATTGATTTTAGTATTCCTGTAATAGATAATTATATTGAAGCATATCATCAAGAACATCCCCATTTAAGTATCGGTGAATGTGAATATATATTAATGGGTTCTTACTTTTACACGAAGCTTATTGAATATAATGGGATTTTATTACACGCATCCGCGGTTTGTTACAAAGAAGAAGCCTACTTATTTTCTGCGCCATCTGGAACAGGTAAATCTACGCATACCAACTTATGGATTAAAAATTTTGAAGGTTCATTTATTTTAAACGATGATAAGCCTGCTATAAGACGGATTAAAAATCAATTGTGGGTTTATGGAACCCCTTTTTCTGGTAAAACTGATTTAAATATTAATGAAAGATATCCCATTAAAGGCATCTGTTTTATTGTGAGAGATGAAAAAAACTGGATTAACAAACTTAACAGTAAAGATGCGATTACTTATTTAATTAGAGAAACGGTTCAATCAAAAAGAAGTGAACTTATGAATACGACATTAAATATGGTTGAAAATATTTTACAAAACATCCCCATTTATGAAATGGGTTGTACGATATCAGATGAAAGTGCCAAACTGTCTTATAAAATGATGAATTTAGGAGAAATTAAGTGAAAATAAAAAAGGGGTTTAGTTTGAGAAAAGTATCAAATCATTATGTTGTCGTCCCTTTAGAAGAAGCTACGAATTATTTTAAAGGTGTAATTCATTTAAATGAGACAAGTGCTTTTTTATGGCAAGCCTTAGAAAAGGGTATGAGTAATAGGATAGAATTAACGAAAGTGTTTATGAAAGAATATAATATTGATAAAGAGACTGCATCAAATGATGTAGATGATTTTTTGAAAGTGTTGATTGATGCGAATGTTATTGAAGGATAGTAGGACGATTAAAAAAGAATTAGCGAATAAAGGGTTCATATTAACGACTATCAGTGGTAATAGTATGAAACCTCTTTTAGATGACAAAAAAGATAGTGTTTATATTGAACCGCTATCAAAACCGCTTAAAAGAGGGGATGTCATATTATATGAAAGAGCAAGCAAACAACTAGTTTTACATAGAATTGTTAAAATTAGATCAAATACATATTATGTATCAGGCGATAATCAATATAGCCTTGAACGTGTTAAAAAAAACCAAGTTCTTGGCATTATGACGGCCTATTATAAGAAAGAAAACAAAAAAGAATTAAATAGATTTATCTATACGCTTTATAAGATTTTTATTAAATTAACTAGACCTTATCGGTATATCAAACTTAAATGGAATCAAAGACAAAAACGAGGATAAACACATGAAAACAATACTAAAAAAAATATACACATTTAGCATTATATTATTATTGGTTCTCTTAATGGGAAATGTAGGAAGAATGAGTCATTTAAATCAAATTAACGCACAATCAATCGTTGAATCAAAAGGCGAATTAAGAGCAGCATGGATTACACCATTGACTGGAGAAGTAGCTACTTATACGACTGAACAAGCTTTCAAAAATGATATGAATCAAATTTTAGATATGCTGGAATACTATAATTTTAATGCCGTGATTTTTCATATCAGAACGCATAATAACGCGCTATATAACTCAAGTTTAAATCCAATTGCCTCTTGGTTTTCTAATGTTAACTTCAATTCCTTTGATCCATTAGATTGGTTGATAACTGAAACACATAAAAGAGGGTTAGAGTTTCATGCCTGGTTAAATCCATACCGATTAAGTACAACCTATGTCCCTAGTGCTTATCCTGTTACTAACCCAGCTTCAGATCCAAATAATGTATTAACTCAGATTGGAAGTACATCAATAAGAATTTTAGATCCGGGATTACCAAATGTAAGAGAATTTATTACAGAAACGATTTTAGAAATATTAAACCAATATGATGTGGATGCAATCCATTTTGATGATTATTTTTATACTAATCTTGGGGCAAACGGGGCACTAAGTGGAACGACTACTATCTTAGATGAACCTGATCAACAGACGTTTATTGACTATGCTGGATCTTATAACACAAGTAGTGCAGCCGATAAAGCAGACTGGCGTAGAGACCAGGTTAACTTAATGGTTCAAAGTGTTTCAGATACCATTAAAAATTTTAATCAAACTAATAATAAACAGGTTCAATTTGGGATTAGTCCAACCGGTATTTATCAAAATGGAAACGGGGTTGTCACCTATGATTCAAACGGCAATCCGATTACAACAGGTTCAAATACTGGAGGACAAACGCATTACTCTTCATACTTATTTGCCGATTCAGTTAAATGGCTGACTGAAGGTTGGTTAGATTATATACTACCTCAAAGTTATTGGGCAACAAATCATCCGGTTGCATCCTATTATGAAGTCATGGGGTGGTGGGATAAAGTTGTCAAAAACTTAAACGTTAATCTTTATTCAGGTATCGGTTTATACATGGCTGATAGTGCAAGTGAAACTTATTATTGGAAAACAAATACTTCAGAACTGACTACCCAACTTAATTATTTAAATAATTTAGAGAATGCCAGTGGTTTAAGTATCTATTCTTTACAATATATGACTAAAGCATATAATGGTGTTTCATCAGTTTCTGCTACCCAATTAACGAATGCCTTTAATAGTTCATTAACGACTAAGAAAGTTTTACCAGAAATAAAAAGCATGACGCCTACCGTATTATCAAAAGTATCTAACTTAAGACATGAAAATGGCATTTTATCTTTTGATTCCGTTTCTAACGCGAAACAATATTACATTTACAAATCAAACAGTTTAACCTATAACGATAGTGAAATAGTTAAAATAATCGGTAGAAATGAAACAGGAACGATCACCTACCAAACGAATGATATGTCAGATGATTATGAATATGGCGTAAGGGTGTTATCTTATACAAACCACTTAAGTGAACCTGCAGCAACGGGTTCAAACATTAAAACCATAGATGGCGCTTCTATCAGAACACAGACTGAAGTATCTTTACAAGGACTTAGATTTTATGGGCAATTAGATTTAGAGACTGTGGTTGATTCACAGGGGTTTTATTTGATATTTGGAGAGGCGAATGTGACTGATTTAGAACAAGCGCTTGAATTAGATCCAAACAATTTAATCATTAACGGGAAAAAAGTCTTTAAAAAGGAAATAGAATCTATAGATCCTGATGGTACTTTTTCAGTTGTTTTAACCGGTATACCTGAAGAGGGGTATATAGATAAAATAACGGCTGTTGCTTATTATGTTGTTTCTAATGTAACTTATTTATCACCTGTTTCAACTACTAGGTCGATTGGGCAAGTAGCCATAAAAATGGAAAATGCAAGTGAAACTAATCAAGCTTCAAGTGATATAATTAATCATTTATTATTGACTACTAAGAGATTAGAATTAGATGCTTTTGGGAGTTATTCGATTGTGGGCCTTTATGAAAATAATCATTTTAATCTAAGAAGTGAGTTTATTAAAGATTGGAATGCTAAATTTGGAACGACTTGGACGACTTTGACGAGAAATGAATTTTATTCAAATGCAATATTAGGTAAAGATACTGATCCAGCCTCGTTAAGAAATTCAAGAATAGATTTATTTTTTAATGATCCAATTTATAAAATAAAATGGGATTGGATTTTAGATTATTTTATAAGTGTTGATAGCGTAGTTTGGGCTACAAGACAAATTACTGCGATTAGAGGAGATGGCACATTTTCTGGACAATCAAACATCTTCGAAGGAAAACACCTAATATTTTCTTTACTAAATTTCTTTAATCAAACGCACGAAGAAGATGGTTATCCCGCTAATAATTTTAGTGTGAGAGATAAATATTTATCCTTAATTAACTTCAATCAATCTATTTTGGTCCAACATGATAATTATAATTTCATAAAAATAGGCAGTACCATAAACTTACCTGAACCTCCTAGTGGTGCAGGTGTGTTTAGTCACTATTTAATAAATGGGGTTACTTATTCTCCTAATGATCTTTTTCTTGTAAATGAAAATGTTATCATACAACCTATCTATAATTGATTTTTCATTTCTAGATTTAGTCTTAAGTCTCATTGACAGGTTTTACAAAGCATGGTAAACTGAATAAAAATACTTTATAAGAAAGTGAATCGATATCTATGAATTATTGTAACCATTGTGGTGAAAAGGTAAATCAAGGACAAGAGTTTTGTTTTAATTGTGGCGCTGAACTCAATAAACAAGGACAACAATCTCAACAACTAGGACAATACTATCAAAAACCATCAAATACTCAATCCCAAGATTCCGGTAGTCCAGGATGGGGTATTCTAGGCTTTTGTATTCCATTAGCGGGTTTAATATTGTGGATTGTTTGGAAAGCTGATAGACCAAGAGATGCTAAAAGTGCTGGTGTTGGAGCACT